>NZ_VFTM01000040.1:0-56355 GCF_006439555.1 Mesorhizobium sp. B3-1-6
CTGAACCGTTGCAACGCCTCGATGTAACGGAATGGATTCCTGGGTCTGCGCGCGTCGCTTCGCTCCTTGCTCCGCCCGTGGATGACGAAGGCGTGCGATGCCCGATTCTTCAACGGAGCGGCCTTCCCTGGAGCACTCCTCTCCGGCCGCCTCCAGAAGAAATCCTAATCCGCGTCGGCCACCATCTGCCCGCCGCCCAGCCAGGCGCGCCACTGGCGCTCGTCGCCATGGAAGACGTTGAGGTCGATGCGGCCGCTGACGCCATGCGACAGGCCGGAGCCCGAATACTGCCAGAACAGCCACCTGCGGCCAGGATAAACCTTCGTCGGATGCGCCGCCACCGCGCGCAGCCAGAACGGATAATCCTGGAAGGCGCCGCGCAGGTTGTCGCGATAGAAGTCGGGGCTGGTGTAGATGATGGGCCGCTGGCCGTAATGGCGCTCCAGCTTGTCCATGAACACCTGCATTTTTTCCAGCACCTTTTCGCGCGATGGCCGGCGCTTGCAGGAGGAATCGCCGTTCCACTCGACGTCGATGACCGGCGGCAGCGCGCCGTCGACTTTCGGCACGTTGCGGATGAACCAGTCGGCCTGCTCGCCGGCGGTGCGGCACCAGTAGAAGAAATGATAGGCGCCGCGCTTCAGCCCGGCGGCATCGGCGTTGCGCCAATTCTTCATGAACATCGGGTCGAGATGGTCGCCGCCGTCGGTCGCCTTGATATAAGCGAAGTTGGCGCCCTGGGCGCGCAGCTTCTGCCAGTTGATGTTGCCCTGCCAGCGCGACACGTCGACGCCGTGGACGGCCAGATGGCGCGGCGAGGAGCGGCCGAAATTGATCGGCTTGGCGTCGCGGAACGCGTAACGGGTGACCGGACCGGCGAGCATAGCAGGCGCCGCGCGCGACAGCCGCTTCGGCGGCGAGACGAGCGCTGCCTCCTGCACCGGCGGCTCGACGCTGTCCGGCAATTCGGTCGCGGGAAAATTCACCGTCTCCTCCTCGGCAAGGCCGAAGGGGCGAGTGTCCTCGTCGTCAGGGCTCGCGTTACCCTCGTCGAGCAACGGCGCCGGCGGCTTGATGCGCGCGGCGCCCGACATCGACGCGGTCTCGACGGTTCTTTCGGTGACGGCGGTCCTTACGCCCTTCGACACCGGCGCGCTCGGCCGCACGACCGAGCTCGTCGTCTCGTTGGACGGCATCTGCAAGGCATCGACGCCCGACGTGGACGAGCAGCCGGCAAGGCATAGCGATGCGAGCACGAAACTGACGACGCCAAAAATCCGCATCTTGACCTGTACGCAAAACAAAACAGACCGAAGGCAGGGACAGCGCCGCCGGAACCCCCATTCCTAATGAGAAATTACCAACAAAGTTTGAATCAAAATTTACTTTTGGCGCGAGCGGATGATTCGGAGTGGCGCCGAAGCGGTTCTCGGCTAGCGCCTGAACACGCCGATCATCGGTCCGAGATTCCAGAAATCGTCGTTGCGGCCGATCGCGGGCGCATAGAGGCTCGAGATCGAGCCGTCGAGGAAGAGCGCGTTCGGGCAGCCGAGCTGGTCGCGGAAAAGCCGCGCGAATTCGTGAAAGGTCACGACATCGTCCGAGATCGCGAAGACCGCGACCCCGTCGGCGCGCACGCCCACGCCGTCGCGGATCTTGCGCGAGGTGCCGTCGTAACGGAATTTCGGATGCAGCTTGCCGTCGATGACCAGCATCGGCCCGGACTGCGTCGCGTAATCCACGCGCGGCGGACGCTTGAGGTAATCCTTGGTCGCGCGAACGCCGGCCTTGCCGGCGCTGAGATAGAAGATGCCGTTGGGCTGCATGGAGAAATTGCCGGACCCCGATCCGGTCTTCGCCGACGTGATCTGCTCGCCGCGTTCGACATAGAGCCCGACCGGCGCGAGGTTCGGATGATACATGCCCGCATTGATGCCGAAAAGCAGGGTGCGCCCGGTCGCTTGCTGCGCGCTGCGCAGATTGTGCAGCGACCGGTAGAAATCGCCGTCCTTGTTCTTCCAGAACAGCTCGATGGAAAAATGCTCCGGATCGGCTTCGCAGACCAGATAGGCCGCGTTCTCGAAGGTCTGGTCGCGGCAGGGCGGCAGCGCCGCCAGCCATTGGCCAAGGCCCATGCCGGCACCGATTGCCGCCGGCGCCGCCGATTTCACCAGCGTCGCCAGCAACGGCACGGATTGCAGCAGAGTCACAAGATCCATCAGCGCACCCGAGCGTCGGCGTCGATACAGCGGATTGGGTCGAGACCTCTAATGCATGTCGCGCAAAAGTGGCCTCGGTTTTGCGACAACGACATGCATCAAGCAACGACCTAAAGCGTCGCGTGAATCCGTTTCGACGCGACGCGCTTTAGACAAGCCAGCCAGTGGCGATCCCGATCAGCAGCACCACGCCGAGCAGGCCGCGATAGATGACGAACGGCCAGGCGGAGAAGCGCTCGAGCACCCGCATCAGCCCCCATATCGCGAAGAAGGCCGAGATCGAGGCGACGACAAGGCCGACGGCCAGGATCGACCAGCCATGCGCGTCGAGATGCACCTTGTGCAGTTCATAGAGCTCCTTGAGGCCGGCCAGCGCGATGGCCGGCAAGCCGAGCAGGAACGACAGGCGCGCCGCCTCCGGCCGGGCAAAGCCCAGCCCCATCGCCGCCGTCAGCGTCGAGCCCGAGCGCGAGACGCCGGGAATGAGCGCGCCGACCTGGGCGATGCCCACCAGCAGCGCGTCGAGGATCGATGCCTGGCGCAGCACGAGCTTGTGGCTGGCGAAGATTTCGGCGAGCGCCAAAAGGATCGCCATGGCGATGCAGGCCCAGCCGATGACGGCGAGCCCGCGCAAGGGCGAATTGCAGGCGTTGAGCACGCCGGAAAGCGCAAGGCCCGCAATGACGATCGGAACGGTCGCAAGCACGATGCTGATCGCGAGGCGGAAATAGCGGTCGCCGAAATCGCGGCGCGAGATCGCCGACAGCGATCCGAACAGCACGTCCCTGACATCGCTCCAGAAATAGCTGATCACCGCCGCCAGCGCCGCCAGCTGCATGGCGGCGGAGAAGGCCGAGCCGGGGTCCTGCCAGCCCAGCACGGCCGGCACGATGCGCATGTGCGCCGTGGATGAGATCGGCAGCAATTCGGTGATGCCTTGCACGATGCCGAGGAACGCCACCTTGGCGTAACCCAGGCCGACAAAGCCGGTATCCAGTCCTTGCGTGCAGACGTCGGTCATCCCGGTCCTTTCCCCGTGCCCCGGCCGTCATCGGGGGGCAAAAAGTGAATCGTCATCGAAAGCCCATCGGGGACAGGCTTAGCCTCACAATAGCGTGATTCCAACTCACGGATTTGTAAGGTGCCGCTAATCCTGCTTGACAACAGGCGACATCATATTATTCTCCGCTAATCTTACACTGTAAGGCAAATCGGAGGAGCATCCCATGTCGACCGCCGCCCTCTCGGAACTGCAGCCAGTCGTGCCGCAAACGCACGTCCCGGACATCGCGATCGAGGCGGTGTCGCGCGATTTCAGCCGTGCCATCGAACGCGCCGAAGTTGCTGCCTGGCTCGACCTTTACGAGGCGGCGCCCGCGGATTTCGCGGCACGGCAAGGCTTGTCGATCGCCAAGGACGGCGACCTTGTCTGGACCACCTGCACGACGATCCCTTTCATCCATTTCAACTGCGTGAAGAATATCGGCGTCGATGGCCCGGCGACGGAAGAACAGGTCGATGCGCTGCTCGCGCACTACCGCGCGGCCGGCATCATGCGACCGTGGTTCTATACCAATCCGCACACCGAGCCGTCGCGGCTGAGATGCTGGCTGGAAGCGCGCGGGATGCAGCAGCAAAGCGGCTGGGAGCGCATCTATCGCGACGCGACGCCGCTGCCGGACGAACCGCTTTTCCCGGGCGACCCGCTGATCCCGGTCGACGATCTGGCGATCGAGGAGGTCACACCCAAGACAGCTTCGGAATGGGCTTCTTTCATCGATGCCAAATACAGGCTTCCCACCTCGCCCTGGCTCACGGCGCTTGTCGGTCGTAAGGGCTGGCGTCATTACATGCTGAAACGCAAGGGCGCGGTCGCCGCCGTGCGCTCGCTGTTCATTTCAAACAGCACGGCCTGGAGCGGCATCGACGCCCCGGTGCCGGGAATCATGGCACCGAGCTTCGATCTTGATGCCATGCTCGGCGAAAGGCTGGTTCGCGACGGCATCGCCGCCGGCGCGAAACTGTTTGTCGCCGACATCGAGGCGCCGCGCCCCGACCGCGATGGACCGGCCTATCGCAACTACGACCGGCTCGGCTTCAGGCTCGCTTATTTGCGCAGCCACTACAGTTACTTACCCGCGAATTCGAGCTGACCATTTCGGCGGAGTTGCCTCAACGGTACAACCACTGCTTCAGGCAGCTTCTTGCCACAACATGCGCTGGCGGCACCGAAGCCTGGTCGATGCGAGAATCCTCGCCCGCCCTGTCGCGAGCCTTTTCCAGAAGCAGGCGAAGCTCGGCGGGGCGCACGCGGTCGCGCGCCATCACGAGCTGGACCATCGGGTCGTTCAAAAGCTCGTCCAGGGTGTTGATGCTCTCGCTCATCCGTCGCCTCCTCGATGCCTTCCCGCATGGCGCTTAGATAGGCAGCCAATGATGGCCCGCCAATGACGCTTTGCCGGCTATCTCGTGAATCCAAGATGAAATTTTTGTGCAGGCCTGCGTCGCAATGACTCAGGCCGGCGGCGCGCCTTCATGTTGCGGCAGGCCATCGTCAAGCATCAGCCAGGGCTGCTTCGAAGCCGTCCAGAAATGCATGTCGGGCTTGAACAGCGACGGATCGTCGAGCGAGCCGGACGTGACGCCGAGAATGCCCCTGGAGTCGCGGCGCGAAAACATCGTCGTGCCGCACACCGGACAGAAGCCGCGCTGGAGGTCGGGCGTGGAATTGATCGTCGCCACCAGCCCTTCGACGGTCACATCGTCGATGCGGAACAGAAGCCGCGCGTTGAAGGCGGCGCCGATCGCCTTCTGGCAGATCCGGCAATGGCAAACCCGTTCGTTGACCGGCTCGGCATCGGCCCGATACCGCACCGCGCCGCACAAGCAACCGCCCTCATACTTCGCCATGATAAGTATCCTGTTCGCGAGTATCGGAACGCTCTAGCCGCCGGCATGGCGGCGTCAATCAAAAAGCTTTGATGGGACGCGATCGCTAACGGTGATAGGCCAGTCCCGGACGAGAGATCAATGGCGCTTGGCCTGGACGAGATAGGCATCGATCGTGGTCTCGCCCAGCCATTTGGCGGCTTCGAGCCGGTGCAGCCCCTCGACCAGGACGTGACGCTTGCCGTCGTGCCGCACCTGGATCGGCGTCTTCATACCGTTTTCGAGAATATCCTCGGCGAGATGGCGCACGGTTTCGGGGTGCAGCGTCTTGCGGCGCGCCGTCGGCACGTAGATGTCGTCGACCTTGACCTTTTGCACACGCAGCATGTCGGCTCCCCGTGGGAAATCTTGCGCCAGGGTCTGTCGAGATTCAGGTCAGGCCGAGCCGGGAAAGGCGGTTCCCGAGAACCGGAGCGGAGCGTACTTGAAGTACCTGAGCACCGGAAGCGCAGGAAATTGCCATTTGCAGGCCGGCCTCACCTGAGTATCGATGGACCCTAGGATGAGATAGTCCGTTTGCCGGACATCGCCAAGCGCAAGTGCGGACTGGCCCGATGCTTTCCATTTGACGCTTGGCCGGCCGATGGTCTCAATGACGGCCTCGTGATCTCAGGTGTTCCTTGACGCAACTGCCCACCGAATTCCCCGATTTCGGGCTGACGCCCGAGCAGCGCCGCGAGGCGGTGCGCGGCCATTACTACGAATGGCCGGGCATGGATGGCTCGAGCGGCGAGATCTGGTGCTACAGCGGCCGCTTTTCCTATCGCCCGGGCGAAACGGTGACGTTGCATGTGAGTTCGACGGCGCCGCAATTCGGCATGGTCATCGTCCGCGATGGCGGCAGCGAGACCAAGGTCTTCGAGAAGACAGGCCTGTCGGCGCGCTGGCAGGACACGCCCGACCAATGCTCGGTCCAAGGCTGCGGCTGGGAGGCGTCGTTCGAATTCCGTGTCGGCGACGATTGGCCGTCAGGCGCCTATCGCGTGACGCTCTCGGCCGAGGGCCGTGGCGGCAAGCCGATCCACAGCCATCATCTCTTCATCGTCACACCCCTGCCCGGACGCAAGCCCGGCCGCCTGCTGCAGGTCGCCGCCACCGGCACGTGGCTCGCCTACAACACATGGGGCGGCTCGAACCACTATCAGGGCATCACCGGCCCGAACCGCGACCAATACGCGACGATGGTGTCGACGCAGCGTCCCTGGTGCCGCGGCTTCGTCGTGCTGCCCAAGGATGCGCCGCGCGTGCCGCTCGAAGTCGCGGTGCCGCCGAAGACCGTGCCGCGTTACCCGCATATGGAATGGGCTTTCGCCACCGGACATTCGAAGAAATACGCCTCGTCCGGCTGGGCGAGCTATGACAGCCATTTCTTCCGCTTCGCCGAGCGCGCCGGCTATGCGGTCGACCTCGCCAGCCAGCACGAATTGCATTTCTCGCCCGAAATCCTCGATGGCTATGACTGCGTCGTCTTCGTCGGCCATGACGAATACTGGACCTGGGAGATGCGAGACGCGGTCGACAACTACGTCGAGCGCGGGGGCCATGCGGCGCGCTTCGCCGGCAATTTCATGTGGCAGACGCGGCTGGAGGACGAAGGCCGCCGCCAGGTTTGCTATAAATACAAGGCGCGCGCGCAAGATCCCGCCTATCGCGGCGGCGATGTCACCCGCGCCACCAATTCCTGGGAAGCGCCCGAGATCGGCCGTCCGGGCAGCGCCACCTTCGGCCTCAATGCGACGCGGGGCGTCTATGCCGGCTGGGGCGGCTGCGCGCCGCGCGGAGTGCGCGGCTTTCCGATCTACCGGCCGGAGCACTGGGCCTTCGCCGGCACCGGCATCTATTATGGCGACCTGCTCGGCGCCGACAGCCATGTCTATGGCTATGAAGTCGACGGTCTCGATTTCGAGATCCGCGGCGGCCTGCCCTACCCGACTGAAACCAGCGGCGCGCCGGATGGCTTGCAGGTGCTGGCTGTCGGCATGGCGAGCCAGGTCGAGGAGAGCGCCGACATCCCGATCGAGGACCAGTTCCTCACCGACGAGGATGGGCGCTTCACCGCCGAAACCTTGTTCGGCGAGGCCAGCGACGCCAATCTCGACAAGGTCAAGCGCGGCAACGGCATGATCGTCAATTTCCCGCGCGGCAAGGGCGAGGTGTTTCACGCCGGAAGCTGCGAATGGGTCGCCGGCCTGCTAAGGCAGGACGCGATGGTCGAACGCGTGACCAAAAATGTTCTCGACCGCTATCTCGGAAAGTCCTGACATGTCGAAGTTGCAAGCCAAGTCCTCGCCCGAAATCGAAACCCGGCCGCCATCGAATCTGTTCTATCTGTCCAGTCTGCGCCGGCCGCTCGTCGATCGCGCCGAGGGCATCTATTTCTGGACGCAGGATGGGCGCCGCTTCATCGACGGCTCGAGCGGGCCGATGGTCGCCAATATCGGTCATTCCAACCGCAACGTGCTCGACGCTATGAAGCGGCAGATGGACAAGACCACCTTTGCCTACCGGCTGCATTTCGAGAACGAGCCGGCCGAGGACCTGGCACGGGAACTGGCCGGAAAGCTTCCCGAAGGCATGGACCGCATCTTCTTCGTTTCCGGCGGCTCGGAAGCGACCGAATCCTGCATCAAGCTCGCCCGGCAATGGGCGGTCGCCACCGGCCAGCCGAAGCGCTGGAAGGTGATCACCCGCTTCCCGTCCTATCATGGCGGCACGCTGGGCTCGCTTTCCATCACCGGCGACGACGCGCTCGCCGAGACCTTCACGCCGATGATGCGGGTCATGCCCACCGTGCCGGCGCCGACCGCCTGGCGCGACCGCGACAACCTGACGATGGAACAGCGCGGCATCCGCTACGCCGACATGCTGGAGGAGAAGATTCTCGCCGAAGGCCCGGAAAGCGTTTTGGCCTTCATCATGGAGCCGATCGGCGGTGCCGCAACCGCTGCCCTGGTCGCGCCCGACAGCTATTATCCGCGCATCCGCGAAATCTGCGACCGCTACGGCATCCTTCTGATCCATGACGAGGTGATGAGCGGCGCCGGCAGGACAGGCAAGTTCCTCGGCGGCGACCACTGGAACTGCAGGCCCGACATCGTCGCACTCTCGAAGGGACTGGGCTCGGGCTACGCGCCGCTCGGCGCTCTGGCAGCACCCATGCGCCTGGTCGAGCCGCTGCTTGCCTCGGGCGGCTTCCAGCATGGGCACACCTATGCCGGCAATCCGCTCGCCTGCGCCGCCGGCCTCGCCGTGCTTGGCGAGATGGACCGGCTCGATCTCATCGCCAACGCCGCCGCCATGGGTGACGTGCTGATGGCGGAGTTGAAGGGCTTGCAAAAGCGCTTCCCCTTCATCGCCGACGTGCGCGGCAAGGGCCTGCTCACCGGCGCCGAAATGGTCGCCGATCCGGAGACGCTGAAGCCGATCGATCCGGCCAGCAAGGCGACGCAGCGCCTGCTCGACCACGCCTATGCGCGCGGCCTCATCATCTATGGCCGTAAGGTCAAGGGCGGTATCGACGGCGACAATTTCATGGTGGCGCCGCCGATGATCATTACAGCCGAGCAGATCGGCGAGATGATTTCCATCATCGGCGACTCGCTGGAGGCGCTGGCGGAGGAACTCGACCTGCCGGTGGAAGGCTGAGAAGGTGTCTTGATGCCGGCATCAGTCACCCTCCGCCCCGGCCGCATCGAAGATGTCGAAACCATCCATGCCGCCCTGCTGCGCCTCGGCAGCCATATCGGCGCGCATCAGGAAATCACCTCGAAGCCGGACGACCTGCGCCGCTATGGCTTCGGCGCAAGCCCCGCCTTCTCGACCATGATCGCCGAGATAGACGGCGAATTCGCCGGGCTTTGCCTGCATTTCCCGATCTTCTCGACCTGGATGGGCCGGCCGGGCGTCTATGTGCAGGACCTTTACGTCGAGGATCGTTTTCGCGGGCGCCGGGTCGGCGAAAGACTGCTGCGCCGCGTCGCGAAAGAGTGCCGCGTGGCGGGCGGGGTCTATCTGAGGCTGTCCGTCGATACCGACAACGAGACCGCCAGGGCCTTCTACGAAAGACTGGGCATCGGCTGGTCGAGCTACGAGCAGGTGCAGAAGATCGTCGGCGACGCCTTTTTCGCCTTTGCCGATATGCCGGAGGAATGACGATGAAAACCTTCTACGCCGAAGAGCAGAAACGCCACGATCCCAAGGCTTTCCTCTCCAGCGGCGCGCCGCAGCCCAACCCGGAAAAGCCGGAACGGGTCGAGAGATTATTAGCCGGCGCAATATCTGCCGGGTTGACGGTCGAACGTCCAGGGAATCATGGGCTTGGCCCGATAGCGGCGGTGCATACGCCCGAATATCTCGACTTCCTCGAGCACATTTTTGCGCGCTGGCAGCGCATCGAAGGCGCCTCAGCGGAAGTCATCCCGAACATCCACCCGATCGCCCGCGACGGCTCCTATCCGGCCTCGGCTGTCGGCCAGGCCGGCTACCACATGGCCGACACCGCCTGCCCGATCTCGGCCGAGACCTGGAACAGCGCGCTGTGGAGCGGCTGGAGCGCGGTGGAGGCCGCTGAAGCGGTGATGGCCGGAGCACGGTCGGCCTATGCGCTGTGCCGTCCGCCGGGCCATCACGCCTTCGCCGAAGTCGCCGGCGGCTTCTGCTTCATCAACAATTCGGCCGTGGCCGCACAGGTGCTGCGCAAGAGCGCCGCCCGCGTCGCCATCCTCGATGTCGACCTGCACCACGGCAACGGCACGCAAGGCATCTTCTACGCCCGCCCCGACGTGCTGACCGTCTCGCTGCACGCCGATCCGGTGCGCTTCTACCCGTTCTTCTGGGGGCATGCCGACGAGCGCGGCGAAGGCCCCGGCCTCGGCTACAATCTCAACCTGCCGCTGCCGCGCAAATCCGGCGATGCGGCCTTTCTCGAAGCGCTGGTGATAGCATTCCAGCGCATCCGCGCCTTCGCGCCGGAAGCGCTGGTCGTCGCACTCGGCCTCGACGCATTCGAGGGCGATCCGTTCGGCGGCCTGTCGGTGACGACGCCGGGCTTCTCGCGCATCGGCGAAGCGATAGCCGGACTTGGCCTGCCGACGGTCATCGTCCAGGAAGGCGGCTATCTCTGCGACGCGCTTGGCGACAACCTCACCGCTTTCCTGACCGGCTTCGGCGACAAGCAGGGTTAGACAGCCTTAGGAATGCTGTTGCCGCAGCATCGCGATCACGCGGTGCACGCTTTCCAGCGTCTCTTCGATCTCGGCCGCCGTGTTGTAATGCGCGATGCCGATGCGCACGACGCCCTGCTCGGCGGGTATGCCGAGCTGGTGGACGACCTCCCACGCATAGTTGTGGCCTGACCACAGGAAGATGTTTTCGGTATTCATCTGCCGCACGATCGTTTCCGGCTCGATGCCTTCGACGGTGAAGGAAATGGTCGGCACCCGCTCGGTAAGCCGTTCCGGATCGGTGATGCCATGGATGATCAGGCCTTCGATATCGGACAGGCCTTCGATCAGTTGCCGGGCCAGCGTGTTCTCGTAAGTTATCGACACCTCGAACGCCTTGACGATCCGCTGCCGCCGCGAGCCGTCCTCGCCGGCGGCAGCGCCGAGATCTGCAAAATAGTCGATTGCCGCCGTCAGCCCGGCCATCAGCTCGATCTGCGGCGTGCCAAGCTCGAACCGCTCGGGCAGGACGTTCGAAGAGCAGCGGCATTTGTAGGGCTCGAGGCCGTCGAGGACGTCGCGGCGGCCCCACAATATGCCCATATGCGGCCCGAAGAATTTATAGGCCGAGCAGATCAGGAAATCGCAGCCGAGTTCCTGCACGTCGATCAGCCCGTGCGGAGCGAACTGCACGGCATCGACATAGACCAGCGCGCCGGCCTGCCTGGCGATCGCCGTCAGCGCTTTCACGCGATTGATCGAGCCGGTGAGGTTCGAGGCATAGTTCAACGCGACAAGGCGCGTTTTGTCCGAAAGCAGCGCCTTGAGTGCCGCCTCCTCCACCTGCCAGCTCCGCTCGTCGAACGGCAGGAAGCGCACGACCAAGCCGAGATCCTCGGCGAGTTGCAGCCATGGCGAAATATTGCCCTCGTGGTCCATGCGCGTGACGACGATCTCGTCGCCGGCCTTCATCGTGCGGCCGAGCGTGCGCGACATGTGGTAGGTCAGCGTCGTCATGTTGGCGCCGATGACGATCTCCTCGGCGCTCGCGGCATTGAGGAAATCGGCCATCGCCGCATGCGCCTCGTCGACCACTTGCTGCGCCGCGAGCGTCGTTGCGAAGAAACCGCCGAGATTGGCATTGGTCGACAGCAGGCAGCGCGACACCGCCTCCGCCACCGCCAGCGGCACCTGTGTGCCGGCGGGATTGTCGAGATAGATGCGCCGGCGCCCGTCATCGGCCAGCGAAAGCGCCGGAAATCTGCCGCGCACGGCCTCGATCGGAAACTCTGCCATCGTGTCCATCCCCTTGTTTTTTAACGATTCCCGATCACGGGCACGGATTGCCAACACGCTGATGGATGGCGTCGACCGCCTTCTGCATCTCTTCCGTCCAGCTGACGTCGGCCGAGGACAGCGCCATATCGAGCTGCGCGATCGTGGTCGCGCCGACGATGTTCGCGGTCACGAAGGGCCGGCTCGCCACATAGGCGTTGGCGAAAAGTGCTGGCTCCATGCTGAAGGAGCGCGCCAGCTCGGTGTATTCCAGCAGCACTTCCGCCGCATTCGGCGTCTCGTAGCGCTGGCCGCGATTGAAGAGCTGCGAGCGCGAGCCCTGCGGTCGCGCGCCATGATTGTATTTGCCGGTGAGATAGCCCTGTGCAAGCGGCGAATAGGGAAGAAACGCGATCTCCTCGCGCTCGCAGACCTCGGCAAGGTTCACCTCGAAGGTGCGGTTGACGAGACTGTAAGCGTTCTGCAGCGAGGCGACGCGCGGACCGGTCCCCTTTTCGGCTTCGAAGACGAAGCGCATGACGCCCCAGGAGCTTTCGTTCGAGAGGCCGAGATGGCGTATCTTGCCCGCCCTCACCAGTTCCTCGAAGACGGAGAGCGTTTCGGCAATCGGCGTCTCGTCTCCCGGAGCGCCTGCCGCATCCGCGCGCCGCGCCACTGCTCCAACGCGCGTCGGATTCGAGCCCCACGGAATGTCTCGGTCCGGCCAGTGGATCTGATAGAGGTCGATATAGTCGGTGCCGAGCTTGGCCAGCGATTTCTCGACCGCGTCGAAAATGTCGGCGCGCACCAGCTTCGACGGACGATTGCCCCGGAACCACGCGTTGGCCGTACGGCCGACCACCTTCGAGGCGAGGATGACCTTGTCGCGGTTGCCGTTGGCCTTCATCCAGCTACCGATGGTCTTCTCGGTTCGCCCTTGCGTCTCCGCCTTGGGCGGGATCGGGTAAAGCTCGGCCGTGTCGATGAAATTCACCCCGCGCGAGAACGCCAGATCCATCTGCGCATGACCTTCGGCCTCGCTGTTCTGCTGGCCCCACGTCATCGAACCGAGACAGATTTGCGAAACAAGGAGATCGGTCCGACCGAGGCGGCGTTTATGCATGGAATGTCTCCGGCGGGAGTTTTTGCGCGAGCTGCGCGGGGAGGAAGTTCAAGCATAAAGCAAAGGCCGGAGTTTCTCCAAGCCCGCTGTCTTCGACTTTTGAGTGAATTGCGCGGCTAGCGGCGCGCTCCGGCCAGCGCCCGCCGCTTGGCCTCGTCGATCAGCATATTAGCCACCTGCATGCGGATCATGGCGCGCTGGCGCAGATGCGGCGCGACCCGGTCCGGATGGTTGGCGAAGGCGAAGTTACGGCGGATGCGGCCGAGATCGGCGTTCTTGGCGGGACGGTCGAGGCCGAGCTCGCCGGCAATCGCTTCGGGATCGATCGGCGGCAGCTTTTCCTCCGGCCGGTGCTCTTCGCCGGCAAGAGCCAGTTTCGCCTGGTCGAGAAGTGCCGCGAACTCGGCCGCAAGGTCGGCGCCTTGCTCGCGATATTCGGCGGCGACGCTCTCGCCGGCGACCTTGATGCGGCCGGAATGCAGTTCATCGGCCACGGACAGATAGTCGAACGGGATAGACGGCCGGGCGCCCTCGTCCTCGCCTTTCTCCGAGGCGACGATCAGGTCGTCGAGCAACGAAGCGAAATCGAGCTTGTTCCCGGTGCCGATCTCAACCTCCCTGTCGTGACGGCATGCATTGATGCCGCCGAACATAGGAGCCTCTCGTTAAAAATGAATGCTGGCGATACTAACAATTGCCGCTTTTCCGCCCGGCAAGACGACATCGGAAAATAAAAAGCCGGACTGCTCTTCGTGCAGTCCGGCAAGATCGCCAGGAGTGGCGAGGAAAAGCCAGCCATGTGCCGGCACGAGTGCGTACGGTCGAGCCCACCGAAAAGTTTCACGGAAAATCGATTGTGGCGGAAAAAATTCCGTGCGGCATGGCAGCCATGCAATTGCTGCACTGCACAATTTTAACAAATCACCTATATCGTGATGTCGGGAGGACCAACAGGGGCAACTGAGTCATGGGGTTCTTCACTGAAATGTTCGCTCGGCCACGGCCGCAGGAACACCAGCGTTACCGCTCGGCGCTCGCGCTTCTGAACGCGATGAGCAATGCGGACCGCGCCGATATCGGCATCAAGCCGGCGGATTTTCCGCGCATCGCGCGCGAGATGTCGATCCGCTGAGCTGAACAAAAGAGGTTTCCCAGGACGCCTGGGAAACCTCCAAGCCATTCAAAGGTCAGCGATTTCCGAGGAAAGTTTGCTTGCCGAGCGGCACGCCATTGTGGCGCAGGATGTCGTAGGCGGTTGTGACATGAAAATAGAAATTCGGCGTCGCCACATGCAGCAGATACTGCAGGCCGGGTAGCGTGGCTTCGCGCCCGCCGAGCCTTAGTTCGACCGTCCTGTCTTCCGATCCTTCCAGATCGGCCGCCGCGAATGTCGCAAGATGATCGAGCGTCTTGGCGATCCGGGCCTGCAGTTCGGCAAAGCTCGCTTCATTGTCCTCGTATTTCGGCACCTCGCGGCCGGCCAGCCGCGACGGCGCGCCCTTGGCATGGTCGGTGGCGATCTGGACCTGCCTGGTCAGCGCGAACATGTCGGGCGCCAGCCGCGCGGTGAGGAACACCTGCGGATCGATCTTGCGTTCGCCGGCATTCTGCTCCGCCGCCGTCAAGACGCTGGCCAGCGCTTTCAGCCTGGCCGAAAACACGCCCACCGATATGTCGTACATGGAAATGGTCACGGGGTATCTCCCACGCGGCCCCAGCGCCGCGGGCCGTGAACTAGCGCCTCCCGCCACGATTCTTCAAGCGGCCCTGCCCATGGCGTCACCGCGCCGCCGCAATCGCCGTGGTAGTATTTTCGTTACCGAGCGGAGGATTCGATGAAAAGAGCCACTTTCGCAGCGATTGTCTTTTTCTCACTGGCCGGCTTCACGCATTCCGCGCCCGCGGCGGATGCGCCCTATATCGATGACCGGTCAAGCGCCGATGCGGTCGTCCGCTCGCTTTATAGCGCCATCAACCGTCACGAATTCGCCCGCGCCTGGGGTTATTTCGGCGATACAAAGCCGGCAAAGGACTTCGATGCCTTCGTCAAGGGTTACGACGGCACCGGCAGCGTCGAAGTCAAGACTGGCGCCGTCTCGGAGGACGGCGCTGCCGGCAGCATCTATTACAGCGTCCCGGTCGCCATCCAGGCGACCGACAAGAAAGGCGACGCCAAGGTTTTCGCCGGCTGCTACACGGTCCGCCAGGTCAACGCGCAGATCCAGGAACCGCCTTTTCAGCCGATCTTCATCGACAAGGGCGCCCTGAAACCCTCGACCGAGGATTTCAACAGCGCCGTGCCGGCTAGCTGCGGCGACGGTCCGCCGCCGCCGAAGAAGGACGAAGCGCTGGAGCAGGCCAAGAAGGCCTTCCTCGCCACCTATGGCGACCAGTGCGACAAGCAAGATCCGGACGGCAAGCCGATCGGCGAGCCCGAGGCTCATTCGATCCATTACAGGGACAAGGACGCCCAGCCCAACGACCCGGAGCGCGAGACGCGGCTGTTCCGCTTCTTCTGCTCGATGGCCGCCTACAACGAGACGGCGGTCTACTACGTCGCCGACGACGTCAACGGCGTCTCACAGTTGCAGTTCACCGAGCCGGAGCTCGACATCCGCTACGAGAACAACAACAGCGAGGGCAAGGTCGAATCGATCCACATCATCGGGTTCAAGACCAGCGGCTGGGCGACCAACTCGGACTATGACGACAACACAAAAACCATCACCACATCCGACAAATGGCGTGGTGTGGGGGATGCCTCATCATCGGGAACCTACCTGTTTCGCAACGGCGATTTCTCGCTCGTCCAGTATGACGTCGATGCATCCTATGACGGCGAGCAAAATCCGCAGACCGTCATCGATTACAACACGGCGCCTTGAGCCTCGCGGAAGAGTCAGGGCGCTTTCGTCAGCATCCAGTTGAGCGTGCCGCGCCAGTCGACCATGCGGATCGGCGTGCCGTGCGTGCCGGTCTCGAAGCGCACGAAGCGGGTCGGATAAGACTTCTTGGCGAGGATTGAGCGGAAGAAGGCTTCCTGCTTCTCCACCGGGAAGACCACGTCATGGCTGCCCTGGCCGAAGAACACCGGCACGCGGCGCTTGAAGGCGGGGCTGGTGAGGAAACTGTCGTCCCATAGCGAACCGAGCAGCAGCAGGCCGTTGACGCGGCTGCCCGTATCCTTGCGCGCGGCGAGCTTCCAGCAGATCATGCCGCCCATCGAGCCGCAGGCGACGAAGATTTTCGCGCCCGGCGATTGCTCCGCATAGCGATCGATCAACGCCGCGACCTGCGCCGCGCCCTTGTCGCCGAAATCGGGGAAATCGGGCGAAAGATAGAGACCGTTGTTGGCGGCCATCAGGTTCTTGATGCGGTTGAAATTGCCGCCGAAGGTGAAGTCGTCGACGCCTTGCTTGCGGCTGCCGCCCTGTCCGTGCAGGTAGAGCACGATGATGGAAGCGCCTTGCGTCCTGCCGACCGCGACATGCCTGATATCGCCGGCGTCGGTCTTCAGCATCAGGTCCTGCTGCACCTTGCGCACCCCGGGGTCGGTATATTGCGCACGCACGCGCCTTTCCGGCACCTCGTCGCGCTGGTTGATGTCGCGCATTTCGCGATAGTCGAGGACGGTGTAGGCGCCGTTGTCGCTCGTCGACAGCGTCGCCGGATTAGCGAAGAGGTCGTCCTTGAACGATTTCAGCGAAAGCGTTTGCCCCTCGGCGGCCGAAACGGAAAGCGCCGTCGCGGCGATCAGGGCGAAGAAAAGTCGGAAACGGAAAGCCATGCCGAGAGCCATGCGAAATTCGGCTCCGCTTTGTCAATCCTGCAGAACGCCGCCCGCCCCTTCCAGCGCCTCGCGCGTGTCGACGTCGATCGAGGCGCCCTGCCCGATCTCGACATCGATGACGTCGAGACCCTCGGCTTCGACCAGATGCCGCGCCCCGGTATCGCCCTCGAGTTGCGCGACGGCCGCGAAAAGCGATCGCGGCAAAAGCACCGGATTGCCGCGCTTGCCCTGATGTGAGGCGCGGACCACGGCGTGACCGCCGGCGCGGCGAAACGCATCGATCAGGCTATCGAGGTCCGTCGACGAAACGCCGGGCATATCGCCAAGCACGATCATGGCGCCGGCCGCATCGGTCGCGACCTTCGCGATGCCTGTCTTCAACGACGAGGCAAGGCCGTCGACGAAATCGGGATTGTCCACGAATGTTACGCTGAGACCGCCAAGCACCGAACGCACGCGGTCGCGCTGATGGCCGGTGACGACGATGGTGCCGGCGGCCTTCGAGCCCAGCGCACGCCCGGCGGTGCGGCGCACCAGTGGCTCGCCGTCGAACAGCGCCAGAAGCTTGTTCGGCCCGCCCATGCGGCTCGAACGGCCGGCGGCCAGCAGCACGATATCGACTTTCAGCGCCGACCTTGCCGGCTGCGGCGCCGGTTCGCGTGGCTGCGGCCTGGTCGGGATTTCCATCAAAAGCCCGCCGACGCCCATGCCGGCAATATCGCCTGCCGTCACCTCGAGTCCGGCAACCAGGCGATCGAGCACCCAGTCGAAGCCATTCTCCTTCGGGCTGCGCGCGCATCCCGGCGCGCCGACGACGCGCTTGCCGTCGAGCGTTCCCAATACAAGCAGATTGCCGGGATCGACCGGCATGCCCGCGCGGACGACTGTACCGCCTGCGCGCTCGATCGCGGCCGGCACGACATCGGCGAAGTCGCTCATCGCCGATGCCCCGAAGATCACCACCATGTCGTTGTCGCGCGCCAGCTGGGTTGCGACCGCCGCGACGGGCGCAATCTCGTGCGGCGTGCGCCGTTCGGCCGTCAGCCGGCCGCCGGAACGCGCCAGCCGCGCCTCGGTGACGCGCAGCGTCTTGTCGAGCACGCTCGGCTTGACGCCGGGAAGCACCGTCTGGATGACGCCGACGGTGATGGGGCGATAGGCGTTGACGGCAAAGATCTCGCGGCCGGCGCAGATCCTTGCCACGTTGTCCACTAGGCTTGCGCCGACGGCAAAGGGGATGATCTTCACAGTCGCCACCATCTGGCCCTTCTCGACCGGCGCATGCTGCGCCAGCGTCGCGATGGTGATGGCCGGGTCGACGGCATTGATGGCGTCGATCATTCCGGCGTCGACGGTAAAGACGCCTGCGGCTCCCGCATGCAAATTCACCCGCCCGGTCGCGGCCGGCTTGACCTCGATGTTGCGGTGGCTCATGGCGGCCGCGATCGTCGCGGCGGCGGCATCCTCGCCGAGATCGTCCTCGGCAAGAACCGCCGCGACGACTTCACCGATGCCCGCGGCTTTGAGCGCCGCGATGTCCTCACCGCTCAGCCGGTGCGCCTTGCGGAACCGTTTTTCACCGGCAGCGGTCGCATGCGCCAGCACCGCCCCTTCCGCCTCGTCGATCGGAACCGGTCCGAATTTCACGCCACGGCGCCTTTCGCTTCGAGACCGCGCGAGCGGAAGGCGTGGATGGTCTGCGCAAGGACGGCGACGGCGATCTCGGCCGGACTGGCAGCACCGATATCGAGGCCGATCGGCGCGTGGATGCGGGCGATCTGGTCGGCGCCGGCGCCGAGCGCCAGCAGGCGTTCGACACGCTTGGCGTGGGTCTTGCGGCTGCCGAGCGCCCCGACATAGAAGCACCGCGCGTCGAGCGCCGCCTTCAGCGCGAAATCGTCGATCTTCGGATCGTGGGTGACGGCGGCGAGCGCCGTATAGCTGTCGAGCGGCGCGCGCTTCAGCACATCCTGCGGCCATTCGGCATGCAGCGCGACGTCGGGAAAGCGTTCCGGGGTGGCGAAGGCGGTGCGCGGATCGATGATCTCGACGGGATAGCCGGCGATCCTTGCCATCGGCGCCAGCGCCTGGCTGATATGCACGGCGCCGATCACCACGAGACGTGGGCGCGGCAGATGCGCGTTGAGAAAGAAGGTCCGCCCTTCCGCCTCCACCGACCGCGAATTCCCGGTGCGGAACGCGTTGGCGATGGCCGCCCCGAGATCGCCCGCAACATGGTCGCCCTCGCGCACGATGCGGTCTCGGCCGTCGCCAAGGTCGGTGACAAGCACCGCGGCGCGTCGGGCGCGGCGTTCTTCGTTCAGTGTCTTTAGGACGTAGGGATCCATCTGTGATCAGCCCAGCCTTTCGACATAGACCTTGATGCGGCCGCCGCAGGAAAGGCCTACCTGCCAGGCGGTTTCGTCGGCGACGCCGAACTCCAACATCTTCGCCTTGCCCGAATCGATGACGTCGATCGCCTCGGTCACCACGGCGCCCTCGACACAACCGCCGGAGACCGAGCCATGGAAATTCCCATCGGCGTCGATGACCAGATGGCTGCCGACCGGACGCGGCGCCGACCCCCAGGTCTCGACCACGGTCGCGATGGCGACATCCTTGCCGTCCTTCATCCAGCCTTCCGCGATGATCAGGGGATCGCGGGCCTCATCGAGATAAATGCTCTCATCCATCGTCGCTTCTCACAAAGTCTGTTTTTCAAGGAAAACGTTAGTTTCCCTCTCACGAACATATGGCTACGCGGCCTGCCTCCCGCCAGTTCGCAGCCAGCGGCGCGGATCGACCGAAGCAGCCGGCCGCTGGTCGAGAGAGGCGCAAAGATCGGCCAGCGCATCGAGATTGTGCACTGCCCGGAACTCGTCGACATGCGGCAGCATCGCCTTGACGCCGCGCGCGCGCGCCTCGAACCCGCCGAAGCGCAACAGCGGATTGAGCCAGATCAGCCGCCTGCAGGATTTATGCAGCCGCTCCACCTCCTGCGAAAGGCCGGTGACGTCGTCGCGCTCCAGCCCGTCGGTGATGAGAAGCACCACCGCGCCCTGCCCGAGCACGCGCCGCGACCACAACCGGTTGAACTCGGCGAGCGTGTCGCCGATGCGGGTGCCGCCCGACCAGTCCTTCACCGCCGCCGAGCAATCGGCCAGCGCCTCGTCCGGATCGCGATGGCGCATCTGACGGGTCAGGTTGGTCAGCCGCGTGCCGAAGACGAAGGCATGCACGCGCCGGCGCTTTTCCGTCAATGCGTGCAGGAAATGCAGGAAGATGCGCGTGTACTGGCTCATCGAGCCGGAAATGTCGGCCAGCACCACCAGTGGCGGATGCACTTCGCGCGGCGACCGGAATTTTGGCAGGATAAGCTCACCGCCGGTGCGGGCGGCCGAGCGCATCATGGCGCGCGGATCGATGCGGCGCCCTTGCGCGGCGGCCTTGAAGCGCCGCGTGCGGATCAGATCGAAGGGCAGGCGCAAGCGCGCGATCGCCTTTTTGGCTTCGGCCATCTCCGCCGCATCCATCTGGGCAAAATCCTTGGCCCGCAGCACCTCGTTGCCGGAAAAGGTGAGGCGCGCATCGACTTCGATCTCCGGCACTTCGCGCACGGGCTGGTTCTTCCGATGGCCTTCGAACATCGCCTGGCTGACGCGGTTCTCGGCCGCCCGCGGCTTCTGCTTTTCGCGATCGTCAGGCGCGACAGGCGAAAACATCGCCAGCAGCTTCTCGATCAGCTCTCGCGATTTCCAGAACAGGCGGAAGGCCTCGTCGAAGACAGGATGATCCTCGTGCCGCGAGACGAGCACCGCATGCAGCGTCCAATAGAAATCGTCGCGCGAGCCGATGCCGGCGGCGAGCACCGCCTCGATGGCGTCTTTCACCGAGGCCGGGCCAACGCGCATGCCGGCCTTGCGCAAGGCGCGGGCGAAATAGACGATGTTGTCGGCGATGCGCCCATCCGCCATCGCCTCTCTGGGTTCCGAATGCGGCGACGGCATCGTGCCTACTCCGCCGCCGAAAGCTCGGCCTTCACCTCATTGAGGATGCGCCGGCCCTCGCCCTCGCCGATACGGGCGATGTCGTCCTGGTATTTCAAAAGCACGCCGATCGTGTCCGACACGGTCTCCGGATCCAGCGCCACCTTGTCGAGCTCGGTCAGCGCGCCGGCCCAATCGATGGTTTCGGCGACGCCGGGGGCCTTGAACAGCTCGACCTGGCGCAGCTTCTGGATGAAGGACACGACCTCCGCCGACAGCCGTCGGTTCGCCTGCGGCACCTTGCGGCGCACGATCTCCAGCTCGCGCTCGGCGTTCGGGTAGTCGACCCAATGATAGAGGCAGCGACGCTTCAGCGCGTCGTGGATCTCGCGCGTGCGGTTGGTTGTGATGATGACGATCGGCGGCTCTTCCGCCTTGATCGTGCCGAGCTCCGGGACAGTCACCTGGAAGTCCGACAGGATTTCGAGCAGGAACGCCTCGAACGCTTCGTCCGTACGGTCCAACTCGTCGATGAGGAACACCGGCGCCGCACCCGCCTTGCCGGTCAGCGCATCGAGCACCGGACGGCGGATCAGGTATTTCTCGGAAAAGACGTTCCGCTCCATGTCGGAGCGCACGACCTTGCCGGCCGCCTCCTCCATGCGGATCTCGATCATCTGCGCGGCATAATTCCATTCATAGACGGCCGAGGAGACGTCGAGCCCTTCATAGCATTGCAGGCGGATCAGCCGGCGGCCGAGCGCGTCGGCCAGCACCTTGGCGATCTCGGTCTTGCCGACACCCGCCTCGCCTTCGAGGAACAAGGGGCGCTTCATGCGCAGCGATAAAAACAGCACGGTCGCCAGCGAACGGTCCGCGACATAATCCGCGCCGGTCAAAAGATCGAGCGTTTCGTCGATCGATTTCGGCGCGGGGCGCGGCGCGGTCATCTTGTCTCCGTGGATCCCGCTTGCCCGTCTCAAAGAAAATGGTAGCCGCGGTTGTGGTAGATCAGCGGGCGCAAATTATCGCCGATGCGCAGGCCTGTCACCTTGCCAAAAAGCACACGGTGGGTGGCAAGGTCCTTGGCATCGATGATCTCGCAGTCGAACACGGCAAGGGCGCCTTTCAGCGTCGGCGCGCCGGTCGAGATCACATCCCACTCGGCAAGCGCGAAGCGCTCCTCCGCCGGCAAACCGGTGACGCCCGAAAAGCCGACCGAGACGGCTTCCTGGTCCGATGCGAGCGTGTTGAGCGCGAACTTGCCGTTCTTGACGAAAGCTTCGTTCTTGGCGTTCTCGCGGTTGAGGCAAACCAGCACCGTCGGCGGCGTGTCCGAAACAGAACAGGCGGCGATCACCGTCGCGCCCCTTTTGCCGCCGGGCCCGTCCGTCGTCACCACATGCACATGGCCGGCAAAATGCGCCATCGCATCGCGATAGTGCTGCGGCCCGATATCATTGATCTTCAGCACCCGATAATCCACCTGTCGGAACCAGTTCGTTATATATGGCGGCATATTGCACGCCACAAGTTGCATAGCACGGGCGAAGTGCTTGACTGCAATCCGCAAATTCGCGTGTTGCGCGGCGCTTAGCCAGCCTTTAGGTCTTTCCTGGAATAGTGTCGGAACCATACGCCCGGCACGGAGGACCTCTTCGCCCGAATGCGCCTTCTGACGACGACAATAGCCACGCTGACGACGGCGATAGCCGCGTTGTTTTGGCTGGCAGCGAACGCTGACGCCGAGACGCTGGTCGGCGTTGCCGCGCCGCTTTCCGGCCCATCGGCGATCCTCGGCAAGCAGGTCGAGGCCGGCGCCGGCCTGGCAGCCGAGGCAAACGGCATCGCGTTCAAGGCCGTCGACGATGCCTGCACCGCCGAGGGCGGCGCCGCGGCGGCACGGGAATTCGTCGACGCCAAGGCCAATGTCGTGGTCGGCTTCCTCTGCACAGAGGCGATCGAAGCCGCGCTGCCGATCCTGAAGGACGCCAACATACCGGTGATCACCGTCGGCGTGCGCACCGAAAGCCTGACCGACCGGCGCGCCAAGACCGGCTGGCCGGTCTACCGGCTCGGCCCGCGCGGCGACGATGAGCGCAACGCGGTCGCCGCCAAGCTCACCCAGCTCTGGCGCGACGACCTGTTCGCCATCGTCGACGACGGCACCATCTATGGCCGCGAGATGGCCGAGACCTTTCGCGCCGCGGCCGAGCAGGCGGCGCTGAAACCTGCCTTCGTCGACACGTTCCGGCCGCAGCTCGACAACCAGATCGGACTGGTCGGCCGGCTGAAGAAGGCCGGCGCGACAAAGGTGTTCGCCGGCGGCGACGGCGACGACATCGCCATCATGGGCCGCGACGCCGCCCAGCTCGATGCCGGCATCACCTTTGCCGGCGGCGAGAACCTGCGTACGCCGCAGGGCGATGTGCCCTACACCGTCGGCACACTGATGATCGCCCCACCGGAATGGTCGGAGGTCGCCGATCCCAACGTGGTGCAGGCTTTCGCCGCGAAGAACATCGTGCCCGACGGTTACACGCTGCCGGCCTATGCGGCGGTCGAGGTCGCCAAGGCCGCGCTGGCTGGCGCGGAAAGCTCCGGCCAGCCACTCGCCGATGCGCTGACCGGCCATGATTTCACCACCGCGATCGGCACCGTTCGCTTCGACGGCAAGGGCGACCTCAGCCAGAACCCGTTCCGCGTCTTCCGCTTCGACGGCACGCATTTCGTACCGCTGGAGGACAAGTGATGTTCCGCACCGGACCGCGCAACCTCATCACCGACGTTGCCGGCCTTCGTGTCGGCAATACAGCCGATAGCAAGTTGAAATCCGGCGTCACGGTGGTGCTGTGCGATGAACCCGCCGTGGCCGGCTTCCAGGTGCTGGGCGGCGCGCCGGGCACGCGCGAGACCGATCTGCTCGAGCCGCAGAATTCGATCGCGACGATCCATGCCGTCGTCCTGTCCGGCGGCTCCGCCTTCGGCCTCGACGCCGCCTCCGGCGTGCAGGCGGCGCTGCGCGAGAAAAACATCGGTGTCGAGGTGGGTGGCTTCCGCGTGCCGATCGTGCCGGCCGCGATCCTGTTCGACCTGCGCAATGGCGGCGACAAGGATTGGGGCCGTTATCCGCCCTATCGCGACCTCGGCTATGAGGCTGTCCAGACGGCGACAGTGGATTTCGAAATCGGCACGGCTGGCGCCGGCACCGGCGCGCTGAGCTCCGGGCTGAAAGGCGGGCTGGGCTCCGCCTCGACTGTGCTCGACAGCGGCGTCACCATTGGCGCCCTCGCCGCCGTCAACCCGACCGGCTCGGTGACGGTCGGCCGCAGCCGCCATTTTTGGGCAGCACCCTTCGAGATCGGCGACGAGTTCGGCGGCCTGGGTTATCCGGAACCCATGCCCGACGACGCCAGGAAGATCCTGCTGAAATACCGCGACAGGCGCGTCGGCGGGCATGGGGAAGCCGGCAGCACCACCATCGCCGTCATCGCCACGGACGCCGTCATGACCAAGGCCGCGGCCAAGCGGCTGGCGATCTCGGCGCATGACGGCTTCGCCCGCGCCATCTGGCCGACGCATACGCCGGCCGACGGCGATCTGGTGTTTGCGCTGGCGACCGGCACGAGCGGCATCGAACTCGGCGCCGACGCCGCGATCGACCTGTTCGCGGCGGCCGGCGCGACCATGGCGCGCGCGATCAGCCGCGGCGTATATGCCGCGACACCCGCGAACGGCGACCTGTTTCCGGTCTGGTCTTCGCGTTGACGGCTAATCAGGTCGGATCGGATTTCTCTTCCTCGAAGGTGACCGCGACATCGGAATTCGCGGAGAGCCATACCTTCTGCCCGTCGATCTCCGCGACCAGGGCAAGCGAAATGTAGTGGTGATGGCCCTTGTGCGAGCCCATGCCGCTGTCAGCCCTGGTCAGCTTGATCCGGTCACCCTCGACCTTGTCGACGGTGCCGATATGGACGCCATCGGCGCCGATCACTTCCATATGTCCGCGTATCTTGCTGATGTCGGTGCTCATGCTGGTCCTCCACTGGATGGCGATTTGCCCTTTCGGATGCGAGACGGCCGACAATAACAAATGAACGCCGGATTGGATGCATCGCACGGCACGTCTCGTTCACCATGTCGTGATAGGCATGACGCTGATGAGACAGATGTCATGCAGGTGACGCCTAGCCTGCCCGGTCACCCGACGCGCGATACGGCTTGCTGCCCATGATGCCGCTGCAGCAAGTTCCCTTGCGCCGCGGTCTCACAGATCGGTTGCGCGCCGCCGTTCCGTCGGCAAGCGAGGCTGTTGTTGGAACTTTGCTCTGGGGCGCCGCCATGGGTGCGAGTGCGCTGGCAAATCTTCTGCTGGCCGCCTGGGAGACGCCCGACAGCATCCGTTTCGTGGCGCTGCTTTATGGTCTTGGCGGCGGGCTTGCCTTCCCGGTTGGATTGATGCTGGCCAGACTGGTTTCTTGCGACCGTCTTTGGGAAACAGCCTTCGCCGCGGCATTCGTGTCGCTTCTGGCGGCAACGCTCGCCTTCACCGGCGGCCTGTTCGCGCTGCAATATCGCTCCTACTATGCCGAATGGCACGCGTCGGCGTTCACGCTGACCTGGGCGTTCGAATCCGCCTTCACCATGCTGACCGCGCTCTATCAGTTCGTCGTGCTCGGCCTGCGGCTCTATTTTCCGCTGGGTTTTGCAGCGCTTGTCGTGGCAAGTATCTGGTTTGCGCGGCAGCGGCGTTGAGCATCGGGCCCGCCTCTGTTAGGACGCGGCCAACGCTTTTCCCATCAGGACTCAAAAAACGGATGATCCCTCGCTATTCCCGGCCGGAAATGGTCGCCATCTGGTCGCCCGAAACCCGCTTCCGCATCTGGTTCGAGATCGAGGCGCATGCCTGCGATGCGCTGGCGGAGTTAGGCGTCATTCCGAAGGAAGCGGCAAGGACCATCTGGGAGAAAGGCGGCGCGGCCAAATTCGACGTCGCCAAGATCGACGAGATCGAGCGCGTCACCAAGCATGACGTCATCGCTTTCCTGACCCATCTCGCCGAATTCGTCGGACCGGATGCCCGCTTCATCCACCAGGGCATGACGTCGTCGGACGTGCTCGACACCTGTCTTGCCGTGCAGTTGACGCGGGCCAGCGACATCCTGCTTGCCGACATCGACGCCCTGCTCGCGGCGCTGAAGCGCCGTGCTTTCGAGCACAAGGACACCGTCACCATCGGCCGCAGCCACGGCATCCATGCCGAGCCGACCACCTTCGGCGTCAAGCTGGCGCAGGCCTATGCCGAATTCTCGCGCTGCCGCGAGCGGCTGGTGCATGCGCGGGAGGACATCGCCACCTGCGCCATTTCCGGCGCGGTCGGCACTTTCGCCAACATCGAGCCTTATGTCGAAGAGCATGTGGCGGCAAAGCTTGGGCTGAAGCCGGAGCCGGTATCGACGCAGGTCATCCCGCGCGACCGCCACGCCATGTTCTTTGCAACGCTCGGCGTCATCGCCTCCTCGGTCGAACGCCTCGCCGTCGAGATCCGCCATCTGCAGCGCACCGAAGTGCTGGAAGCGGAAGAGTATTTCTCGCCGGGGCAGAAGGGCTCGTCGGCGATGCCGCACAAGCGCAACCCGGTGCTGACCGAGAACCTCACCGGCCTTGCCCGCATGGTGCGTTCGATGGCGCTGCCGGCCATGGAAGACGTGGCGCTCTGGCACGAGCGCGACATTTCGCATTCCTCGGTCGAGCGCATGATCGGGCCGGACGCGACGGTGACGCTGGACTTCGCGCTGGCGCGCCTTACCGGCGTCGTCGACAAGCTGCTCGTCTACCCCGAGAACATGGAGAAGAACCTCAACAAGTTCCGCGGGCTGGTGCACTCGCAGCGCGTGCTGCTGGCGCTGACCCAGGCCGGCCTGTCGCGCGAGGACTCCTACCGCCTGGTGCAGCGCAACGCCATGAAGGTCTGGGAACACGGCGCCGATTTCCTCGAGGAACTGCTGGCCGACAAGGACGTGACGGCCGCGCTATCTGAAGCAGATATCCGCGAGAAATTCGATCTCGGCTATCACACCAAGCATGTCGACACGATCTTCAAGCGGGTGTTCGGGGAAGCTTGATCTTTCCTTCGCCCCGTCTCTATACGGGGAGAAGGTGCCCGAAGGGCGGATGAGGGGCGGCGCCGACTTCGGTGACTATCGCACCCGTCTGTCGTGAAACATCCTGACGCCGGCGCTGCCCCTCATTGCCCTGCCGGGCATTTCTCCCCGTATAGTGACGGGGAGAAAGACGCTGTCACCAACGCCTGATCAAGCCTTCCCTGGCACAGCCCTGATCACCGTGCCCCACGGGTCCTCTCGGCTCGTCTCTTCCTTCACATTGTCCGAGCGCATCTCTACCCAGGCGAGGCCGGAGCGGGAGGGGTCGCGGCGGCCGGCGCCAGCGCTCTGCCAGGCATTGGCGCCGATATGATGGTGGTAATGGCCGGACGACAGGAACACCGCCTGGCCGCCATATTTGGCGACGGTGTCGAAGCCGAACTGGTCATGCCACCAGGCTTCGGCATCTTCCGGCCGGCCGACGCGCAGGTGAACGTGGCCGACAATGGTGTTTTCCGGCGCGCCCTGCCAGCCGGCATCGCCCGCCGGCACGCTGCCCACCACCGCCGGCAGGTTCAGCCGCTCGGTCGCCATGGCGATCTTGTCGCCGTTCCACTTCCAGTCTTGCGGGCGGCGATCCGCATAGATCTCGATGCCATTGCCCTCCGGGTCGGTCAGGTAAAGCGCCTCGCTGACCAAATGGTCGGAAGCGCCCTCGATACCGATGCGGCTGGCGGCGGCGTGGCTGATCCAGCGGCCAAGATCGGCGCGCGATGGCAAAAGGAAAGCGGTGTGGAAAAGCCCGGCGCTGCGCGGATCGTCCGGCTTGGCCGAAGAATCCTGTTCAAGCACCAGCAGCGGCCGGTTGGCGGCGCCGAGCGTGATCGCGCCATCGGCGCGGCTCAGTTCCTGCAGGCCGACGACCGCGCGATAATAGGAGGCAAGGCTCTCGGCGTCCTGCGCCTTCAGCCCGACACGCGAAACGCTGACCGGGGTGGTCGCGGCAAAAGGCAG
Organism: Mesorhizobium sp. B3-1-6; assembly: GCF_006439555.1. NCBI lineage: Bacteria > Pseudomonadati > Pseudomonadota > Alphaproteobacteria > Hyphomicrobiales > Phyllobacteriaceae > Mesorhizobium > Mesorhizobium sp. B3-1-6. Next base: position 27,623 of record NZ_VFTM01000040.1, read on the forward strand.
TTCGCTCATCAAACTCTCCGTTCGGGCGTCGCCTCTTCCCGAAATGGGATTTGCAGGCCGCCACCTCTTCTTCCCCCTCCAAATCGTCGATTGCGATCGTTCACACAAGAGGGCAAGAGTCGAACAAGTTGTTCACAATTGTGATCACGCCGATATAGGCGACAGGGTTGCAGCCGAGAAGACCGCTCGCTACATCGGCGCCATGAAAGTCAAAGACGCAGATATTCTGATCGTGCCGGGCTACACCAATTCCGGTCCCGAGCATTGGCAGACCCGCTGGCAGTCGAAACTGTCGACGGCGCGCCGTGTCGAGCAGGCGGAATGGACCAAGCCCGTGCGCGAGGACTGGACGGCGAGCGTAGCGAACGCCGTCAACGAGGCCGAGCGGCCGGTGGTTCTCGTAGCGCACTCGCTTGGCGTCGCGGCCGCGGTGCAGGCCATCTCGCAATTCAAGAAGCCGGTCGCGGGCGCCTTCTTCGTCGCGCCGCCGGATGTCTCCAATCCGGAAATCAGGCCGAAACATCTGATGACCTTTGGCCCTTATTCGCGCGATCCGCTGCCCTTTCCGTCCATCGTGATCGCCAGCCGCAACGATCCGTTTTGCGCTTTCGAGGTCGCCGAGGACATTGCCGCCGCCTGGGGATCGCTCTTCATCGACGCCGGTGAGGCCGGCCATCTCAACCACGACGCGGGCTTCGGCCCCTGGCCCGAGGGTTCGATGACTTTCGCCAAATTCCTGACGGAACTGAAAGAACCCTGATCGGCGTCTAGGAGCCGATCGAATCCCGCATGCTCTTCAACAGCGTTTTCGCGCCGAGTGAAATCAGCGTGTGGTCCGAGCCCATGGCGAGCAGCCGGAAGCCCATCGAAACGACGCGCCCGGCGATCGCCGGTTCGATGACATAGATCGCGGCATGCTTGCCGGCCTTGCGTGTCCGCTCGGCGATCGACGCGACCGTCTCCATCATGCTTTCCAGCGTCGAACTGACCGTGGCGCCGTTCGACCAGGCGATCGAGAAATCCGACGGGCCGACGAAGATGCCGTCGATGCCCGGCGTATCCAGAATACCGTCCAGCGCCTCGAGGGCCGCCCGCGTTTCGACCATCGCGAAAGCCATGGTGCGCTGGTTCGTATCGCGCAGCCATTCGGCATGGTCGCCCTTGCCGTGGCGCGGGAAGGCATAGGTCGGCCCCCAGGAACGCTCGCCCAGCGGCGGGTATTTCATCGCGGCGGCGAACTGCCTTGCATCGGCCACGGAGTTCACCATCGGCGCGATCACCGCCTCGGCCCCGAAATCGAGCGCGCGGCTCGCCATGTCAAAGCGCCCGACCGGAATGCGCACCAGCGCCGGCTTGTTGGCGGCCAGCACCGGCACCAGGCCGCGCAGCACGCTGTCCTCATGATGGCCGCCATGCTGCATGTCGAGGGTGACCGCATCGAAACCCTGCTTGGCGATGATCTCGACCGTCAGCGCATCCGGCACGCCCGACCATGCGGTGAACAGCGTTTCGTCGGCGGCCAGGCGGGACTTGAGCGACATCGGAACTTTCCTTGTTAACAATCCGCAGTTTCGGCTGGAAACGACGCTAAGGCAAAGAAAAACCGCCCGGTTTGGCCGGGCGGTCGATTGGTCCAGTCAGAGCAAATTCCAGGAAAAGTGTGTAACGGTTTTCCGTCCGGAATTGCGTAAAAACAAGGAGATAGGCATGATGGCGAGAGGCGTGAAGCGGTTTTCCGGCGACATCATGCCCACATAGCCTCAGCTATTCTTGATCTGCTCGATCGCCTGCGCCATCAGTTCGTCCATGGTGCGGCGGATCTGGTGGTCGGACTGAGCGACGCCGGCGGCATCGAAATCCTTGCGGATCTTGCGGAAGACATCATGGTCGCCCGCTTCCTCGATATCGGAGACCACCACTTCCTTGGCATAGGCTTCGGCATCGGCGCCGGATTTGCCGAGTTTCTCGGCGGCCCACAGCCCCAGCGCCTTGTTGCGGCGCGCCGCGGCCTTGAAGCGAAGTTCCTCGTCGAAGGCGAATTTGCGCTCGAAGCCCTCTTCGCGGTCTTTCATGCTGCTCATGACGTCCCTCCGATCAATCCGATTCGCTTGGCGATGAATATGTGTGATGGGCAAGCACAAACCAAAAGGCCGCGAGCCGGTCAATATGCTTCGTCGCATGCTGCGCTGCGGCATTTCGGTTCCGAAAGCGGTTGATTCGCGGGATTTGCCGATTGAGCAAACAGGACGATTGCGATAACACCGGCATTGAACGCCGCCTTCGCCATACTAACTTAGGCAAACGGACAGGAACTGGTCACTTTGCCCCTGCCCGCAGATCCAGAGAAAAAATCAGATGAAAAATCGCCGCCGCATCTACGAAGGCAAGGCCAAGATCCTCTATGAGGGACCTGAGCCGGGGACGCTGATCCAGTTTTTCAAGGACGATGCCACCGCCTTCAACAAGAAGAAGCATGAGGTGGTCGATGGCAAGGGCGTGCTCAACAACCGCATTTCCGAGCACATCTTCAACCACTTGAACCGGATGGGCATCCCGACCCATTTCATCCGCCGGCTCAACATGCGCGAGCAGCTGATCAAGGAAGTCGAGATCATTCCGCTCGAGGTCGTGGTGCGCAATGTCGCCGCCGGCTCGCTGTCCAAGCGCCTCGGCATCGAGGAAGGCACGGTGCTGCCGCGCTCGATCATCGAATTCTACTACAAGGCCGACGCGCTCGACGACCCGATGGTGTCGGAAGAGCACATCACCGCCTTCGGCTGGGCAAGCCCGCAGGAAATCGACGACATCATGGCCTTGGCCATCCGCGTCAACGACTTCCTCTCCGGCCTGTTCCTCGGCGTCGGCATCCAACTCGTCGACTTCAAGATCGAATGCGGCCGCCTGTTCGAGGGCGACATGATGCGCATCGTCGTCGCCGACGAGATCTCGCCGGATTCCTGCCGGCTGTGGGACGTCGCCACACAGGACAAGCTCGACAAGGACCGTTTCCGCCGCGACATGGGCGGCCTGGTCGAAGCCTATCAGGAAGTTGCCCGCCGTCTCGGCATCATCAACGAGAACGAGCCGCCGCGCCCGACGGGTCCCGTGCTCGTCGCTTCCTCCGAGGCGCCCAAGGGCCTGAAGCACTAAGTACTGAGGGGCCTGCCCTGCCAGACAATGGCAGGCCTTTTGCCAAACGACGACCTGCCCAGGAGTATCGATGAAAGCCCGTATCACCGTGACCCTCAAGAACGGCGTCCTCGACCCGCAGGGCAAGGCGATCGAGCACGCGCTCTCCGGGCTTGGCTTCGACGGCGTCGGCCAGGTGCGCCAGGGCAAGGTGTTCGACATCGAGCTCACCGGAGCCGACAAGGCCAAGGCCGAAGCCGACCTCAAGGCCATGTGCGACAAGCTTCTGGCGAACACGGTGATCGAGAATTACGCGGTGGAGATTGCCTGAAATGAAATCAGCCGTCGTCCTCCTGCCTGGCCTCAACCGCGACCGCGACATGATCGCGGCGCTGACCAAGATTTCCGGCCAGGCGCCAGCGACCGTCTGGCAGACCGACACGGAAATCCCCGATGTCGATCTGATCGCCATCCCCGGCGGCTTCTCCTTCGGTGATTATCTGCGCTGCGGCGCGATCGCGGCGCGCATGCCGGTGATGCGTGCGGTCGCCGAAAAGGCCGCCAAGGGCGTGACCGTCGTCGGCGTCTGCAACGGCTTCCAGATCCTGGTCGAGGCGGGGCTGCTGCCCGGCGCGTTGATGCGCAATGCGTCGCTGAAATTCGTCTGCCGGCAGGTGAAGCTTGAGATCGCCAACGCCAACACCATGTTCACCCGCGGCTACCGGCCGGGTCAGGTGATCCGCTCGCCGGTCGCGCACCATGACGGCAACTACTTCGCCGACGCCGAGACGCTGGCCCGCCTCGAAGGCGAAGGCCAGGTGGTGTTCCGCTATGCCGAAGGCACTAATCCCAATGGCTCGATCAACGACATCGCCGGCATCGTCAACGACAACGGCAACGTGCTCGGCCTGATGCCGCATCCCGAGAACCTGATCGAAGCGGCGCATGGCGGCAATGACGGGCGGGCGCTGTTCGAGAGCGCGCTCGGCATCGCGGCTTGATCCTTTAACATCCTATCGGAACGCGGGGGGCGGACTGATCATGAGACTGACGATTGCTCGCCTTGCTCTCCTGGCCGTCGCCGGGCTCACCTTGGCTTCCTGCCAGTCCAGCCCCAAGACAACGCCGGTTCCCTCAGGCAAGAGCGCCTCTCTGCTTGCCATGGAGCAGGTCGCGATCGCCGCGCACAAATGCTGGATCGCCAGCAAGGATCCGGCCTTCAAGGCCTACCAGATGGCCAACGAGCTCAATTCCTACAGCGGCACGCCGCGCTTCCTGCTGGTGCCCGCCAAGCACTATGGCGGCAAACCGCTGCTGGTCGTGCAGGCGCAAGGCAATTCCAACCGTGTCGATGTGTTCGGGCCGCTGATGAATGAGCCGCTCGGCGCGCGCATCGGCTCTGACGTCGCCCGCTGGCAGGCCGGCAATCCGTCCTGCGCGGCTGCCGTGTGAGGTTGCGATGGGCCGGTTCCTGCAGATCGCGGGGCTGGTTGTCGGGCTGATTGCGCTTGTCCTGCAATTCGCCATCACCATGCCGGCATCCATGGCCGCAGGACGTGGCTTGCTCGGCTCGATCGTCTTCTATTTCAGCTTCTTCACCATCCTGACCAACATCGCGGCGGTGATGGTGCACGCTTCGCTGCTGTCACCCGCCGGCTATGCCTGGTTTCCGGCCTTTGCCGGGCAGCGGATGCGGGCCGGCGTGGCGGTGGCCATAACTCTGGTTTTCATTGTCTACGCCACGGTTCTGGCGAGGCTCTGGCAGCCGCAGGGTTTGTTCCTGCTCTGCGACGTCCTTTTGCACTATGTGACGCCGGCGATGTTCGTGCTGTGGTGGCTGGTGGCGGGCGCCGATGGCAGGCGGCAGTGGAGCGACATCGCCTGGTGGATGATCTACCCGGTCGCCTATCTCGCCTACGCGCTGATACGCGCGCCCTTCGCCGGCGAAGTACCTTATCCGTTCCTCGACGTCGCCAAGAACGGCGCGGCCAGCGTCGCCGTTTCGGCCCTGGGCGTCACGGCGTTATTCATCGGATTGAGCGTGCTTGCCGTGCTAATCGATCACGGCATCGGCCGGTTGCGGGGAAAGCCCGCAACCGGCATCCAATCGAGCCGCCGATAGGCATCACTCCCAGAACGCCCGGATGCCTTCGCGATGGGCGTCGCAGCGCGAGACGCCGATATCCTTGAGCTGCTCGTCCGTCATCTCCAGCAGCGCAAGGCGGCCGCGCCGACGTTCGAGCATGCGGTCGATCTGCCTCGCGATGGAACGGAGCACAACCACCAGGCGACCAACGAAGCCGCGATGGGCCAAGGGCTCGGCCTGCGCGCCAACGGCCGGGCGAGCGTAGCGAATTGTCTCGATTGTATCCATTGTCATTCTGCCTTGTTCAGATTGTACCTTACCAATCGCGAGATCGATATGAATTGACTCATCGGGCGGCGCAATATAGAAAATTGTCACCATGACAAATTGGCTCCCCGATCTTTCCTCTGGCTCCGGTCCGCTCTATCAGCGTCTGGCTGACAGCATTGAGTCAGATATCGACAAGGGCGTCATCGATGCCGGTGCAAAACTGCCGCCGCAGCGCGACCTCGCCTATGACATCGGCACGACCGTCGGCACCATCGGCAGGGCCTATCAGCTGCTGCGCGAACGCGGTCTGGTGAGTGGCGAGGTCGGTCGCGGCACCTATGTGCTCGGTCAGCGCACCGCAGACCCGAAGCCGGATTTGGAACCTGCCATCCAGGGCACACGCCCCATCGACGCGCCGAGCGGCAAGCTGCGCTTCGACAGCACCGCCGCGCCCGATGTCGGCCAGGGCGCAGTGATTGCCGACCTGCTGGCGCGCACGGCGCAGGAGCATCCGCACGACATTTCGAGCTATACGCGGGATTTTCCCGAACGCTGGTACGAAGCCGGAAGCCGCTGGCTGGCACGCAATGCCTTCCGCCCCTCGCCCGATTCGATCGTGCCGACGCTGGGCACCCACGCCGCGGTCATGGCGGCGATCGCGGCGCTGACCATGCCCGGCGACTATGTCGTCTTCGAGCACCTCACCTATTCGCAGATCGCGCGCAGCGCGGGGCTGATCGGGCGCCGCATCGCGCTGGTTTCGACCGACGACAACGGTATCGACCCGGATGATTTCGAGCGCGTCTGCGCGCAGAAACATCCAAAGCTGATGTTCCTGATGCCGACCGCGAAGAACCCGACGCTGGTGACCCTGTCGGCGGAGCGGCGGCAGGCGATCGCGAAGATTGCGCGCGAGTACAATGTCGCGCTGATCGAGGACGATCTTTACGGCGAGCTCACCGACGACCCGACGCCGCTGCTGGCCGAATATGCGCCGGAGCGCACCATCGTCGCCGGCGGCTTGTCCAAATCCGTCGCCGCAGGCGTGCGCGGCGGCTGGCTTTCCTGCCCGCCGGCCTATCGCCACCGCATCCGCGTCGCCCACAAGATGATGACCGGCGGCCTGCCTTTCCTGCTGGCCGAGGTCGGCGCAAGGCTGGTGACGTCGGGCCAGGCGGGCGAGATCCGCAAGCGCGGCATCGCCGAAATCCAGGCGCGCCTCGCCATCGTGCGCGACGTGCTGGCGGGGTTCGACATCAAGGCAAGGGACAACGTGCCCTTCGTCTGGCTGACCTTACCGGACCCGTGGCTGTCCGGCACCTTCAAGAACGCCTGCCTAGCGCAAGGCCTGCTCATCGACGACGAGGACGAATTCAAGGCCGGCCGTTCCGAGCAGGTCTTCCACGGCGTGCGCTTCGGTATTTCGCAGCCGAGGCGGCGCGAGGATGTCGCCGGCGGCGTCGCCGTCATCCGCCGCCTGCTCGACGAAGGCCGCGCCGGCTACGACAGTTTTTCCTGATCAAGCTGGCGAGCTCTAGGCCCTGACCTCCGCCGGCAGGGGCAGTTTTCCGGCTTTTTTCGTCATCCGATGGGGTGTATCGCGCGAAAGCTTGCGATAAGAGGAGACTCAAAGAAACTCCCCTCTTCCACGGACAAAAATCGCCGCTCATGACTATTTCCAATTCCGTGCCGATCACTCCCGAGCTCGTCGCCGCGCATGGGCTGAAGCCGGACGAATACCAGCGCATTCTCGATCTGGTCGGCCGCGAGCCAAGCTTCACCGAGCTCGGCATCTTCTCGGCGATGTGGAACGAGCACTGCTCCTACAAGTCCTCGAAGAAATGGCTGCGCACGCTGCCGACCAGCGGTCCGCGGGTCATCCAGGGTCCAGGCGAGAATGCCGGCGTGGTCGACATCGGCGACGGTGACTGCGTCGTCTTCAAGATGGAGAGCCACAACCACCCGTCCTACATCGAGCCCTATCAGGGCGCCGCGACCGGAGTCGGCGGCATATTGCGCGACGTCTTCACCATGGGCGCGCGGCCGGTGGCGGCCATGAACGCGCTGCGCTTCGGCGCGCCGGATCATCCGAAAACCCGGCATCTCGTTGCCGGCGTGGTTTCGGGCGTCGGCGGCTACGGCAATTCCTTCGGCGTGCCGACCGTCGGCGGCGAGGTCAATTTCGATGCCCGCTACAACGGCAACATCCTGGTCAACGCCTTCGCGGCGGGCCTCGCCAAGACCAACGCCATCTTCCTGTCGCAGGCCAAGGGCGTCGGCCTCCCGGTCGTCTATCTCGGCGCCAAGACCGGGCGCGATGGCGTCGGCGGCGCCACCATGGCCTCGGCCGAATTCGACGACAAGATCGAGGAGAAGCGTCCGACCGTGCAGGTCGGCGATCCCTTCACCGAAAAATGCCTGCTGGAAGCCTGCCTCGAGCTGATGGCGTCGGGCGCCGTCATCGCCATTCAGGACATGGGCGCGGCCGGCCTCACCTGCTCGGCCGTCGAGATGGGCGCCAAGGGCGACCTCGGCATCGAGCTCGACCTCGACAAGGTGCCGGTGCGCGAGGAGCGCATGAGCGCCTATGAGATGATGCTGTCGGAAAGCCAGGAGCGCATGCTGATGGTGCTGCGCCCCGAGAAGGAGGAAGAAGCCGAGGCCATCTTCCGCAAATGGGGCCTCGACTTCGCCATTGTGGGCAAGACCACCGACGATCTGCGCTTCCGCGTCATCCATCAGGGCGACGAGGTCGCCAACCTGCCGATCAAGGAGCTGGGCGACCAGGCACCGGAATATGACCGCCCCTGGGTCGAGCCGAAGAAGCCGGCGCCGCTCGCCGCGAACGATGCGCCGAAGGCCGATGTCGCCGACGCGCTGCTGAAAATGCTGGGCGGGCCGGATCTCTCTTCGCGCCGCTGGGTGTGGGAGCAGTACGACACGCTGATCCAGGGCAATTCGCTGCAGCTTCCGGGCGGCGACGCCGGCGTCGTGCGCGTCGAGGGTCATCCGACCAAGGCGCTGGCCTTCTCCTCAGACGTCACGCCGCGCTACTGCGAGGCCGACCCGTACGAAGGCGGCAAGCAGGCCGTGGCCGAATGCTGGCGCAATCTGACCGCCACCGGCGCCCTGCCGCTTGCGGCCACCGACAACCTCAATTTCGGCAATCCGGAGCGGCCCGAGATCATGGGCCAGTTCGTCGGCGCGGTTAAGGGCATCGGCGATGCCTGCCGCGCTCTCGGTTTCCCGATCGTCTCCGGCAATGTCTCGCTCTACAACGAGACGAACGGCCGCGGCATCCTGCCGACACCGACCATCGGCGGCGTCGGGCTGATTGCCGACTGGTCGAAGATGGCGCGTATGGGTTTTGCCGCCGAAGGCCAGATGATCGTGCTGGTCGGCGCGCCCGCCACCTGGGGCAGCCATCTCGGCCAGTCCGTCTATATGCGTGACATCCACGGTCGAGGCGACGGCCCGCCGCCGCCGGTCGACCTCGATCATGAGAAGCGGGTTGGCGACCATGTGCGCGCGCTGATCGCGTCCGGCATCGTGACATCGGCGCACGACGTCTCCGACGGCGGCCTGGCGATAGCGCTCGCCGAAATGGCGATGGCCTCCGGCATCGGCGCCACCGTTCCGGGGCTTACCGGCACCCATCCGATCCCGGTCTGGTTCGGCGAGGACCAGGGGCGCTACCTGCTGACGCTGTCGATCGACCCGCAAAGCGGCGAATGGGACAGGATCCGCGAAGAGCAGGGCATGCTCGGCATCTTCGCGCCCTGGATCGGCACCACCGGCGGACGTGAATTGAAGCTCGGCGAGGCCCGACCGATCCCCGTCAGCGAGTTGACCGCCGCCCATGAGGGCTGGTTCCCGCGCTTCATGGATCAGGCCAGTTGACCGGGCTAGAAGCAATCCTTTTTTATGCGACATGATTTAACCGCCAGGGCGCTGATTGCAGTCGTCTTCTGGCCGTCCCTGTTCTTCTTCTGGTTTCTCGGGCCGTTCGTCCTGTTCCTGTTGTCGACGACATCGAGCGAGGTCTGCCCGCGGCTGGAAACCCGCGCCGAGTTCCTGGCCGCGGCCAACGGCACGCTGCCGATGCTGATATTGCAGACCCTGATCTACGCCGTTCCAGTCGTCTGCCTGGTGCTCTGGAACAGGCTTTCTCCGGAGCCGGCGCGGGCAAGGCACGTCGCGACCTGCATCAAGCTCTTCGCCGTCGCCGCGTTGATCGGGGCCATTTGGGACTATGGCTCGTCCTTGACCTGCGACGGCTACGGTCAGCCCTTCTTCTCAACCGCATGGCGGATGACGAGCTATCTTCCGATCGTCAGCCTGTTGATCAACCTCCCGCTCTACGTGCTGGTCTTCAGCCTCGGCCACGCCTATTCGACGCGCGATGACATCACCGAAGACGGCGTGATTCATTGGAGCCAGGATAACCCATAGGGCCTCATCACCCGACGGAACGGCTTCAATCCGGGCTGGAAAGGCTTTAGGCTCACCCGAGTCACACCATACAGCCCGCCCGCTTGAAACAGGATTTTGCCATGGCAATGGATGCCCACGACATCGAAAAATTGATCAAGGAAGGCATTCCGGACGCCAAGGTGACGATCCGCGACCTGGCCGGCGACGGCGATCATTACGCGGCCGAGGTCGTGGCCGAGAGCTTCCGGGGCAAAAGCCGTGTGCAGCAGCATCAGATGGTCTACAACGCGCTGAAGGGCAATATGGGCGGCTTGCTGCACGCGCTGGCGCTGCAGACCAGCATTCCCGACTGAGCGCCGGCGCCGCTCAGGCTTAGCCCAAAATCGCGTTATCCCTTGCGCCATTGGGCCGGCGTCGCGGCTAACGTCTTGTTTCAGCCAACCTATGGGTTTATTTGAAGGACATGTTTCGAGCCTGACTCCCACAGGCGTGAAAGGACCGTCCATGACCGGCATCAACGACTACATCGACAATGAAGTGAAGAGCAACGACGTCGTGCTCTTCATGAAGGGCACGCCCGGCTTCCCGCAATGCGGCTTCTCCGGCCAGGTGGTGCAGATCCTCGATTACATCGGGGCCGACTACAAAGGCGTCAACGTGCTCGACTCGGCCGAACTGCGCCAGGGCATCAAGGACTATTCCAACTGGCCGACCATCCCGCAGCTCTATGTGAAGGGCGAATTCGTCGGCGGTTGCGACATCGTGCGCGAAATGTTCCAGGCCGGCGAGTTGCAGGACTTCCTGGTCGAAAAGGGCGTCAGCGTCAAAGGCGCCGCCTGATTCAATTTTGCTCGCCGGCGCGGAGGCTAACCCTCCGGCCGGCAAGCATCGCTCGGGGCCGCCCCCACCTCGGCAACATAACCCCCGGGTCTCGGGGATGAGACGAACCAGCGCGCCGGCCAGCCGGCGCCTGTTCGTTTGAAAGATCGGAATTTGCCGTGGACAAGCAGGTAGAAGCGTCGCAACGGGCAAGCAGCTTGCCCATTCCGCGCTGGGAATTCATCGCGCTCTGCGCCGCGCTCATGGCGCTCAACTCCTTGGCCATCGACATCATGTTGCCGGCCCTGCAGCAGATCGGCGCCTCGCTCGGCGTCGAGAGCGAGAACCACCGCCAATATGTCATCACCGCCTATATGCTCGGCTTCGGCGGCGGGCAGCTTTTGTTCGGGCCTATTTCGGATCGCTTCGGGCGCCGAGCGCCACTGGTCCTTGGCCTGGTCGTCTATGTCGTGGCTGCGGCCGCCGCCGCCATAGCTCCCAGTTTCACCCTGTTGCTGACCTGGCGTCTCATACAGGGTATCGGCGCGGCCGCGACCCGCGTCATCGCCGTCTCGATCGTGCGCGACACGTTCGAAGGCCGGCGCATGGCCGAGGTGATGTCGCTGATCTTCATGGTGTTCATGGCCATCCCTGTCATCGCGCCCGGCATCGGCCAGTTCGTCATGCTGTTCGCCAGTTGGCACTGGATTTTCGTGACCATGGCTATCGGCGCGTTGATCGTTTCGACCTGGGCTCTGCTGCGCCTGCCGGAGACGCTGCATCCGGAATATCGCCGGCCGCTGACGGTAAGCTCCGTCGTCAGCGGCTTCCGCATCGTGCTCACCAACCGGCTCACGCTTTGCTACGCTTTCGCCAGCACGTTCATTTTCGCCGCCATGTTCGGCTTCATCAGTTCGGCGCAGCAGATCTACATCGACATCTTTCATGTCGGCGAATTGTTCCCGCTGATCTTTGCCGGCGTCGCCGGCGTGCTTGCCTTCTCCAACTATCTCAATTCGCGGTTGGTCGGACAGATTGGCATGCGCCGCCTGTCGCAAGGCGCGCTGCTCATCTTCCTGTGCATCAGCCTTGCCTGGCTGGTGGTCTCGCTGGAGATACGGATGCCGCTCTGGCTCTTCGTCACCTTCTTTGCCGGCGCGATGCTGCCATTCGGCGGACTGGGCGCGAATTTCAACGCTTTGGCCATGGAGCCGCTCGGCGAGCTCGCCGGCACGGCGGCATCCATCCTGGGCTTCATGCAGACCTTCCTCGGTGCCCTCATCGGCGCGGCGATCGGCCAGGCCTATAACGGCACGGTCACGCCTCTGGCCGCCGGCTTCTGCAGCGTCTCGGTCGCGGCTTTGCTGATGATCCTGATCGCCGAGCAGGGCAGGATGTTCCAGCCCCACAATCCCCCTGTTTCGGGACACGTCACCGATCTGCACTAATGCATGTCGCGCAAAAGTTTCAGCGGTTTTGCGATAACGACATGCATGAAAACAAAGGTTTTAAAGCGCGTCGCCTGAATCCGCTTCAGCGCGACGCGCTTTAATTGCTATCCGGCCGGCAGATCGCCGGCCGAGCGCAGGATTACCCTACTCAGCCCAGAGCTCGCGGCGCAGCTCGTCCCAGCTTTGCTTGTCCGGCGCGACCAGCAGGCCGCCGTCGACATGCGATGGCAGATAGGCGCTGCCGTCGACGCGCGCGACATGGCCGCCGGCTTCCTGATGGATCAGCGCGCCGGCGAGATGATCCCAGGGCATCAGCTTGTTGTAGAGCACGAAATGGGCGTGACCGCTGGCAAGCAGCCGATATTCATGCGCCGCGCAGCGATAGGCGAATTGCGACAGCGTCTTGGTCTGGTTGCGGGCAAGCCGCGAGCGTTCAGGCTCTTCGAGAAACTGCCAGGAAACGGCGCCCGTCATCTGCGCCATGGGCACCGGTGCCGCGACGCGGACCTTCTCCAGCGCGCCATGCGCGTGGCGGATATGGCTGCCCGCCCCCTTGGCGCCGATCAGCCAGTCCTTGCCGACCGGATCATGGATGATGCCGGCGACGGTCTCGCCGTTGACGACGACGCCGGCCATGACGCCGAACAGCGGCACGCCGGAAGCGAAGTTGAAGGTGCCGTCGACCGGATCGATGACGAAGGCAAGCGCGGCATCGCCAAGGCCAGATAGCAGCGCCGGGTTGTCGGAACAGGCCTCTTCACCGACCACCATGGCCTGGGGATAGCGTTCGAGCAGCCGGGCGGTGATCAGCCTCTCGGCATTGACGTCCGCCTCGGTCACGAGGTCGGCGGCGGACGTCTTCTGGCGCACGTCGCCCTCGCCCAGCCGGCGGAAGCGCGGCATGATTTCAGTCCTGGCGGCGGCGGCAAGAAGCTCGGCCAGCCAGTCGATCGAACGGTCGTCAAATTTCATCGGAAATGTCTCGTCCTGGATTCGCATCGAGCCCCGCGAAGTCGAATAGCTTCCTGTCCAGGAGATGCGAGAGCCTTACATTGGTCATGGCGCGGATCATCGTGTCCTTGCGGCCCGGCATGCGCTTCTCGATGTCGTCGAGCATCGCCTTCATGGCGTTGCGCTGCAGCCCTTCCTGGCTGCCGCAGAGGTCGCACGGAATGATCGGGAATTTCATCGCGTTGGCGAATTTCTCGAGGTCGGCCTCAGCACTATAGGCGAGCGGCCGCAGCACCAAGACGTCACCTTCGTCATTGAGGAGCTTGGGCGGCATGGCGGCGAGACGCCCGCCATGGAACAGGTTCATGAAGAAGGTTTCGAGTATGTCCTCGCGGTGGTGGCCAAGCACCAGCGCCGAGCATCCCTCCTCGCGCGCGATCCGGTAGAGATGGCCGCGCCGCAGCCGCGAGCAGAGCGAGCAATAGGTGCTGCCTTCCGGCAGCTTGTCGGTCACCACCGAATAGGTGTCCTGGTATTCGATGCGGTGCGCGATGCCGTTGGCATTGAGATAATCGGGCAGGATATGCTTCGGGAAATTCGGCTGGCCCTGGTCGAGATTGCAGGCGAGCAGTTCGACCGGCAGCAGGCCGCGCCATTTGAGATCGAGCAGCAGCGCGAGCAGGCCATAGGAATCCTTGCCGCCGGAGAGCGCCACCAGCCAGCGCTCGCCGGGCTTCACCATGGCGAAATCCTCGATCGCCTGGCGCGTCAGCCTCAACAGCCGCTTGCGCAGCTTGTTGAATTCGACCGAGGACGGCACGTCGGCAAACAGCGGATGGAAGCCGCCGTCGGTCTCGTCGCCGATCGGCTCGAGCGTTTTGACATCTGGCAGCATATTCATGGCGCCGGCCCTGCGTTCTGTTGGCGCCCGGCTTAGCGGACATAGCGGACAAAGAAAAGGCCGCCTCGAGAGGCGGCCTTGGATGCTGCGGCTGATTGACGTCGATCAGCGCGAGTAGAATTCGACGACCAGGTTCGGTTCCATCTGCACGGCGAACGGAACGTCCGAAAGGCCGGGAACGCGAGCAAAGGTCGCGGTCATCTTGTTGTGGTCGGCTTCGATGTAGTTCGGCACGTCGCGCTCGGCGAGACCAACCGATTCCAGCACGATCACGAGCTGCTTCGACTTCTCGCGCACCTCGATGACGTCGCCCGGCTTGCAGCGATACGAACCGATGTTGGTGCGCTTGCCGTTGACGTTGACATGGCCGTGGTTGACGAACTGACGGGCGGCGAAAATGGTCGGCACGAACTTGGCGCGGTAGACGACCGCGTCGAGACGCGACTCGAGCAGGCCGATCAGGTTCTCGGAGGTGTCGCCCTTGCGGCGGTTGGCCTCTTCATAGACCTTGCGGAACTGCTTTTCCGAAACGTCGCCATAGTGACCCTTCAGCTTCTGCTTGGCGCGCAGCTGCAGGCCGAAGTCGGAAAGCTTGCCCTTGCGGCGCTGGCCGTGCTGGCCGGGGCCGTATTCACGCTTGTTGACCGGGGACTTCGGGCGGCCCCAGATGTTTTCGCCGAGACGGCGGTCGATCTTGTATTTCGCGGATTCGCGCTTGCTCATCGCATTCCCTTTCAAAACAATATACCCGGAACCCCATGGCTCCGGGTGAAGGAAACGCGCCCTCCTCTGGCCTCCGTTTTCGAGACCTGACAGGGTTTTCCACGCAAAGCGACGGAAAACCCACGGGACACGTCAAAAGAAACCACCGGGCGTCGCCACCCGGTGTTGGTGGGGCTGTTAAACACAGATTTAACCGCTGTCAAGCTTACGGCTGGCCGCGCGGGTCGCAAGCCGATAACATTTCCCGCGTTGCGTGCGGTGCCGGTTGTGGCGAAGGCCGCCGGCAGCAGAGCGGCGTAGCTTTCAAGGAGACGCGCTGCTCTGCCATCTTAATGAAGGGACTGGAGCAGAGGAGCCCGAATTCCCATGAAAAAGTTCTTCCTTACCCTGACCGGGGCCGCTGTGCTGGCGGGATCCATGGCTGTCATGACGCCGGAACCCGCCATGGCCAGGCATTGGAGCGGCCACAGGCAGGTATGCCGCGTCGTGGTGACGAAAAGAGTGGTCTGGCGCCACGGCCATCGCCACGTTGTCCGTTACAAGACGAAGCGCTGCTGGTGGCGATAGCGGGCAGCTGAGTCAACCTGAACAAGCCCGCGAGCGATACCGCGGGCTTCTTCATGTGATGCTGCGATCTATGACTTTTTGCCGGGCAGATCCTTGCGTTTGGTCTCGGCGAACTCTTCGAGTTGCTTCTCGCTCATCGATTCATACATTTCGCGCGAAGCGCCCCTGAGCTCGCTTTTCTTGATCTCGCCGCGCTTGGCGGAAAGTGCTGCCCCGGCGGCCTTTTGCTGTGCTTGTGATGTGGCGGGCATGGCGATTTCTCCGGTTTCTCCTTTGCTGTGAGAAGAAACGCCGCGCTGAAGCGGCAGTTCCAGCGGCAGTGGCTCGGCCGTCGGTCTGCTTGGGGCCGGCCGTCGGGCGGGCGGCCTTGGCGGTCTCGCTGGCAAGCCTTCCCGTGTCGGGAACGCCAGTGTAGGACGGTTGCATGAAATCGCTGACCGATCCCTCACAAGCGCTCTCCACCGGCCTCGCCAAAATCCGCACCGAGTTCCACGTGCCGGACGGATTTCCGCCTGCTGTGGTTGCCGCGGCGGAAGCGGCGGCCAGGCGTGTGCCCGGGCAGCATGCCGATCGCACCGCGGTGCCCTTCGTAACACTCGATCCGGCAAGTTCCACCGATCTCGACCAGGCGTTCTCGATCGAGGCCAGCGGTGGCGATCTTCTCTTGCATTATGCCATTGCCGACGTCGCCTGGTTCGTCGAGGACGGCGACGCGATTGATATCGAAGCCTGGAACCGGGGCGAAACGCTCTATTTGCCGGACGGCAAGGCCGGGCTCTACCCGCCGGTGCTCGCCGAGGCTGCGGCCAGCCTGTTGCCCGATGGACCGCGCCCTTCGGTCATCTTCACGGTCCGGGTCGCTGGCGACGGCGCGGTGAAATTGGACGGCGCGGAACGGGCCATTATCCAAAGCCGCGCGAAGCTCGCCTATGACAGCGTGCAGCACTCGGACGTTCCAGCCGGCTTCGCGGAACTGGCGCGGCGCATGGCGGCAAACGAAGAGCGGCGCGGCGCCTCGCGCGTCGATCCGCCCGAGCAGGAGGTGGAGAAGGTCGCCGACGGCACGTTCCGGCTTTCGTTCAGGCCGCTGCTGCAATCCGAGCAGGACAATGCAGCACTTTCGCTGGCCGCCAATATGGCGATTGCCGACGCCATGCTGGCGCACAAGACCGGGTTGTTCCGGGTGATGTCGGGGCCGGACGCCTCCAAGGTGCAAAGACTGCGCAACGCGGCACAGGCGCTTGGGCTTTCCTGGCCCGCCTCCACCAGCCTGCGCGACTATCAGCGCACGCTCGATCCGGCCGATCCGAAACAGGCCGCGCTGATGCTGGAAATCCGCCGCGCAGGCAACGGTGCGTCCTACCAACCCTATCACGAGGGTGTCGTCCCCTGGCATGAGGCGATGGCTGCGACCTATGCGCATGCCACCGCGCCGCTCAGGCGGCTGGCCGACCGCTATGTCGTGCGCTGCACGCTGGCGATCGCCAACGGCCAGCCCGTGCCGCAGGCCGTCACCGACGCGTTCGCCAGATTGCCGAAGGTGATGGGGCGTGCGGATGCCCGCGCTTCGCAGATCAACCATGCCGCCATCGACCTTGCCGAGGCGGTCATGCTCAAGGGACGCGAGGGCGAGACGTTCAAGGCCGTCGTCACCGACTTCGTCGATCATGGCGTGCGCGCGCAGCTTGCCGACATGCCCGTCGTCGCCAACGTGAAGGCTTCCGGGCTCAGGCAGGGCGACAATCTCAACCTGAAGCTGGCCTCGGCCGATCCGGATCAGCGCAGAATCGTCTTCGAGCCTGTTTAGCGGCTGGGTGAAGGCGCGTTGAGATTCAGGGCAGGCCGAGTCGAAAATGGCGGGTTCCGAGAACCGGAGCGGAGCGTACTTAAGGTACGTGAGCACCGGAAGCGCAGGAACCCGGCATTTGCGGGCCGGCCTCACCTGAATATCGACACGCCTTAGCGTGCGGTCAGTCCAAAGCCCTGGATCAGTCGCCTGGTGGCAAAATCCACCTTGCCGGAAGTGAAGACGGCGAGATCGGGCTCGCTCTCGCCCGATGTCTCTCCGACCGGTTCGATGAGCGACATGGCGCGCCGCGCGATCGCCTCGGCCGGATCGATCCAGTCGACCGGCCAGGGCGCGGTCTTGCGCATGCGGTTGGCGAGAAACGGATAATGCGTGCAGGCCAGCACGACGATGTCGGTGCGGTTGCCGTCGCGCTCGATGAAGCAGGGCGCGATTTCGGCGCGCACGGCCTCCTCGTCGACGAAACCTTGGCGCATGTAAATCTCGGCGAGCCCGGCCAGCCGGTCGCTGCCGACCAGGCGCACATGGCATTTCTGCGCCCATTTGCTGATCAGATCGCGCGTGTATTGGCGCTTCACCGTGCCCGGCGTCGCCAGCACCGATACCAGGCCCGAGCGGGTGCGTTCGGCGGCCGGCTTGATTGCCGGAACGGTGCCCACGAAAGGATGGCCGGGGAATTTGTCGCGCAGCGCATCGATCACCAGGGTCGAGGCGGTGTTGCAGGCAATGACCGAAATCGCCGGCTGAAGCCGATCGAGCAACTTGCGGAACAGCGTAAGTATGTGATCCTTGAGCGCCGGTTCCTCCCAGGCGCCATAAGGAAAAGCCGCGTCGTCGGCGACATAGACGAATCGGCGATCGGGCATAAGCACGCGCGCCTCGCGCAGCACGGTGAGCCCGCCAACGCCGGAATCGAACATCAGGATCGGGCGTTGGCTTGATCGATCGCTCATTGTCATCCGGCCATGAGAAGCGTCAGGCCCATGATTGGACCGACGGCGCTTCTATCGCGAATGATCGTGGTCTTGAAGAGGCGAATGCGAGCAGCTTTTGCGCAGGCGCCAGGGCATGGTGCCGAAAAGTGCGAAGCGGTTTTCGGACAACGTCATGCTCTATCTCTAAGACTTACTCAAATCCCGCGCTTGCCGAAGCCGGCGGGGCGCGGCCTGCCGAAAGGCTGCGGTGCCGGCGGGACGCGCGCGGCGGAAGCGGCGGCACGTGGGGCGGCCGGCACGCTGGCTGTTACGGTGCGTCCGGCACGCGCCGGTGCCGGCAGCGGACCGTCGAAGTCGAAAACATCGGTCAATTCATCGATATTGCTGCCCGCGACCGGCTTCGCCCACAGGATCGTGCACCAGAGGCCGAACACCGAAAGTCCAAGCAGGTTCAGCCCGCCTGGAATGCTCGCGGGATCGCCGAATTTGACGACCAGCAGGACGCCTGCCTGCAGAAGGGCGTAGACGGCGGAAAGGGCGATGTAGGCCCACAGGATCCAGCGACGCCCGTTGGCGTCGCGGGTGCGGCGCGAGGCGACGTTGCCGCGCAGCGCGACAAAGACGAGGGAGGCAATGAGGACAGCACCCGCCATGCCCTGCCGCACCGGACCAGGCCCCGAATTGATCAGCCCTTCGAAGCCGATCGTACTGACAATGCAAATAAGGATCACCACGGTCTCGGCCACGGCGAGGCCGAGAGAGTAAAGGAAAAAGCGCAGTCGACCAATATTGGACGTAAACATGTGCCACCCCCACTATTGTGGCCAGGATGGCGTATAACCGAATAAAATTCGGTTACTTCAAATGCTCACAGCTTACCGATTTTAACTTTCTTCGTCTTTGGCGCGACTGCGTGCACCGGCCGGCAATCGTCTCGGATCGTCCCCGGGCGAGCCGTCGCCGCGCGGCATGACCGGCGAGAACCGGTCGAGCGACGAGATGATGCCGCGCAGCACCTTCAGTTCCGGCTCGGCAAAGCCCGCGCGAGTCAACACGGCGCGCAGATTGTCGACCATCTTCGGCTTCTTTTCTTCCGGGCGGAAGTAGCCTCGCGCTTCCAGCGCGTTTTCCAGATAGGCGAACAGGCTGTGCAATTGCTCCTTGGTCGCCGGCACAAGCTCCGGTCCGGAGAAATTGGTCTGGGTCTCGTCGGCGAGGCCGGATTTCATCCATTCATAGGACATCAGCAGCACCGCCTGGGCGATGTTGAGCGAGGAAAAGCCGGGATCGACCGGGAAGGTGACGATCTCGTCGGCGAGCCCGACCTCGTCATTATAGAGGCCGAAGCGCTCGCGGCCGAACAGGATGCCGGTACGCTCGCCCAACTCGACACGTGCTCTCAGCGCCCTGCCCGCTTCCACGGGACCGCGCACCGGCTTGAAGCCGTCGCGCTCGCGCGCCGTCGTGGCGAAGACGAAGTTCAGGTCGGCGACCGCCGAGGCCAGATCGTCGAAAACCCTGGTGGCGTCGATGACGTGGTCGGCCCGGCTGGCGGCCGCGCGCGCCTTCTCGCTCGGCCAGCCGTCACGCGGGTTGACCAGCCTGAGCTCGGATAGGCCGAAATTCGCCATTGCGCGGGCGACCATGCCGATATTCTCGCCGAGCTGCGGCTCGACCAGGATGATGGCCGGTCCGGCGGAAGCGGTCTTGGCTGTATTTTCGATGGCTGGCATAGCTGTGGGTAACCGGGGTTTGCGGCGTTTCGGCGTCCCCTGCCACATCCGGACCGGAAAATGAAGCATTCACAACAGCGGCACCCGTCCGCTCCGGCACGGATCGCGGTTTGCGCGCTGAAAAAGCCTTTGATATACGCTCCGCATCCCCGGCCGAAACCATGCGGGCAAGGCCGTTCAGATCCCCCAGCAACGAGGCATTCTTTCCATGGCGAAGATCAAGGTGGCGAACCCGGTCGTCGAACTCGACGGCGACGAGATGACCCGCATCATCTGGCAGTTCATCAAGGACAAGCTGATCCACCCCTATCTCGACCTGAAGCTTGAATATTACGACCTTGGCATCGAAAACCGCGACGCCACCAACGACCAGGTGACGATCGACTCGGCCAACGCCATCAAGAAATACGGCGTCGGCGTGAAATGCGCGACGATCACTCCCGACGAGGCGCGCGTCGAGGAATTCAAGCTGAAGAAGATGTGGAAGTCGCCCAACGGCACCATACGCAACATCCTCGGCGGCACCATCTTCCGCGAGCCGATCATCATGAAGAACGTGCCGCGCCTGGTGCCGGGCTGGACCAAGCCGATCGTCGTCGGCCGTCATGCCTTCGGCGACCAGTACCGCGCCACCGACTTCCGCTTCCCCGGCAAGGGCAAGCTGACGATCAAGTTCGTCGGCGAGGACGGCCAGGTGATCGAGCATGACGTCTATGACGCGCCGGGCGCCGGCGTGGCCATGGCCATGTACAATCTCGACGAGTCGATCCGCGAGTTCGCCCGCGCCTCGCTGAACTATGGCCTGCTGCGCAACTTTCCGGTGTATCTATCGACCAAGAACACCATCCTCAAGGCCTATGACGGCCGCTTCAAGGACATCTTCCAGGAAGTCTACGAGAAGGAGTTCGAGGCCGAATTCAAGGCGCGGAAACTCTGGTACGAGCACCGCCTGATCGACGACATGGTCGCCTCCAGCCTGAAATGGTCGGGCGGCTATGTCTGGGCCTGCAAGAACTATGACGGCGACGTGCAATCCGACACCGTAGCGCAAGGCTTCGGCTCGCTCGGCCTGATGACCTCCGTGCTGATGACGCCGGACGGCAAGACGGTGGAAGCGGAAGCCGCGCACGGCACCGTGACGCGCCACTACCGCCAGCACCAGAAGGGCGAGGAAACCTCGACCAATTCGATCGCCTCGATCTTCGCCTGGACGCGCGGCCTGGCGCACCGCGCCAAGCTCGACGACAACGCCGCGCTGAAGCGCTTCGCCGAGACGCTGGAAAAAGTCTGCATCCAGACCGTCGAGTCTGGCTTCATGACCAAGGACCTGTCGCTGCTGATCGGCCCCGACCAGCCGTGGCTCTCGACCACCGGCTTCCTCGACAAGATCGACGAGAATTTGCAGAAGGCGATGGGGTAGCCCAACCTTACGGCACACAGAAGGCTCCGCGAGGAGCCTTCGCTTTTTTGGACACTGCGACGGGCAAAATTGAGAGCTGATCGATGGCCAAGCCAACTCTCTACGGCGCCGACTACAGCGTCTATGTGCGCATCGCGCGAATGGCGCTGGAGGAGAAAGGCATCGGCTACGAGTTGGTGCCGCTCGACATCTTCGCCGCCGAGGGCATTCCGGCCTGGTATCTGGAGCATCATCCCTTCGGCCGCATCCCGGCCTTCGAGCATGACGATTTTCACCTGTTCGAGACCGGCGCAATCGCGCGCTATGTCGATGAAGCCTTCGATGGTCCCGCGCTGCAGCCGGCCGACGTGCGCGGCCGCGCCAGGATGGGCCAGATCATCGGCATGCTCGACGCCTATGGTTATCGCGCGATGGTCTGGGACGTCGCCGTCGAGCGGCTGGAGAAGGCAGCGCCGGATGAGGCGCTGATTGCCAGCGGGCTGAGCCAGGCTGAGACGGTGCTCAAAGTTCTGACCTCGCTGAAGGCTAAGGGCCCGTGGTTGCTCGGGGACCAGTTGACGTTGGCGGACCTGCATGCGGCCCCGATCGTCGCCTATTTCCTCAAGGTCGCAGAAGGACGCGATCTGCTGGCGCGCTTTGCGGATATACGGGATTGGTATGCCCGAATAGCCGGACGGCCGAGCTTTACGCGGACGGAAAAGGTCGCGTAACTCGCTCAGCCTCGGCGCCGCCCCTCATTGCCCTGCCGGGCATTTCTCCCCGTAAAACGGGGAGAAAGAAGCGATTGCAACGCCGGCGCCTTTTCTGCAACGCAGACTATTGGCGAAAGCCGCGATAACAGCGCCCTTCTCCCCGTTCAACGGGGAGAAGATGGCGGCAGCCAGATGAGGGGCAGCGCAGCCCTCGGAGAGTTGGGAGCCGGCCTGAGCTACAGCCGATCGCCCCGACCGTCACGCCGCTTCCAGCGCCGCCCTGACCGCCGCGATCGCGTCGTTTGCCTTGGAGGCATCGGGGCCGCCGGCCTGCGCCATGTCGGGACGCCCGCCGCCGCCTTGACCGCCAAGCGCGGCGGACGCGACGCGCACGAGATCTACGGCGCTGAAGCGAGCGGTCAGATCGTCGGTGACGCCGACGACCACGCTTGCCTTGTTGTCCTCGCCCGCGCCGACAAACACGACCACGCCGGAGCCGAGCGTCTTCTTGCCGGCATCCGCCAGCGGCTTCAGGTCCTTCGGCGCCACGCCGGTGACCGCCTTGGCGAGGAAGCCGACGCCCGCGACGGTCTCGTTCGCGGCCGGAGCATCGGCAACGGCCGAGCCGCCGCCCAGCGCCAGTTTCTTGCGCGCCTCGGTAAGCTCCTTTTCGAGCTTCTTGCGCTCTTCGAGCAGCGCCTCGACGCGCAACGGCACGTCGGCCGGCGAGATCTTCAAGGTCGCCGCCGCGGCTTTCAGCCGCCTGTCCTGTTCGTCCAGATGCCTGCGCGCCGCCTCGCCGGTCAGCGCCTCGATGCGGCGTACGCCGGCCGCCACCGCGCTGTCCGACAGGATGCGCACCAGGCCGATATCGCCGGTCGACCTCACATGCGTGCCGCCGCAAAGCTCGACGGAATAGGGCCGATTGGCCTTGGCGCCATGCAGGCCGGTGCCCATCGACACGACGCGCACCTCATCGCCGTATTTCTCGCCGAACAGCGCCATGGCGCCCTCGGCAATCGCGTCGTCGACCGACATCAGACGCGTCGTCACCGGGCTGTTCTGCACGACGATCTCGTTGGCCATGCGCTCGACCTCCTCGAGCTCATCGGCCGAGATCGGCTTGTTGTGCGAGATGTCGAAGCGCAGCCGGTCGGGCGCCACCAGCGAGCCCTTCTGCGCGACATGGGTGCCCAGCACCTCGCGCAGCGCCTCGTGGATGAGATGCGTCGCGGAATGGTTGGCGCGCAGCCTCGAGCGGCGGGCATGATCGACCTTCAGCTCGACGGCATCACCCGTCTTGACCGTGCCTTTGGCCACCTTGCCGAGATGCACGAACAAACCATCGGCCTTCTTCTGCGTGTCCGAGACCTCGATTGAAAAACCCTCGCCGGAAATCACGCCGGTGTCGCCCATCTGGCCGCCGGATTCGCCGTAGAACGGCGTCTGGTTGACGACCAAGGCGACCGCATCGCCCTGGCTCGCGCTGTCGATGGTCTTGCCGTCCCTGACCAGGGCCTGGACGATGCCTTCCGCCTGCTCGGTCTCATAGCCGAGGAATTCGGTGGCGCCGGTCTTTTCGCGCACCGAGAACCAGACTGTCTCGGTCGCGGCCTCGCCCGAGCCCGTCCAATGCGCGCGCGCCTCGGCCTTCTGCCGCTCCATCGCGTCGGTGAAGCCGGCGATATCGACCGAGATGCTGCGCTGGCGCAGCGCATCCTGCGTCAGATCGAGCGGGAAGCCATAGGTGTCGTAGAGCTTGAAGGCCGTCTCGCCATCCAGCATGTCGCCGGCATGCAGCGTCTCCGTAGCGTCCGAAAGCAGGCCGAGGCCGCGCACCAGCGTCTTGCGGAAGCGTGTTTCCTCGAGCTTCAGCGTTTCGGTGATCAGCGCCTCTCCGCGCACGAGCTCGGGATAGGCCTGGCCCATCTCGCGCACCAGCGCCGGCACCAGCTGCCACATCAGCGGCTCCTTCGCGCCAAGCAGCTGCGCATGGCGCATGGCACGGCGCATGATGCGGCGCAGCACATAGCCGCGCCCCTCATTCGACGGCAGCACACCATCTGCCACCAGGAACGAGGACGAGCGCAGATGATCCGCGATGACGCGATACGACCCGACGTTCTCCTGGTTCGGCCCCTGGCCTAGCGCCGAGGACGCCGCGTCGATCAAATGCCTGAAGAGGTCGGTCTCGAAGACGCTTTCGACGCCCTGCAGGATGGAGGCCATGCGCTCCAGGCCCATGCCGGTGTCGATCGAGGGACGCGGCAGGTCGATGCGCTCTTCCTTCGTCACCTGCTCATACTGCATGAACACCAGGTTCCAGAATTCCAGGAACCGGTCGCCGTCCTCTTCCGGGCTGCCGGGCGGGCCGCCCCAGATATGCTCGCCGCGATCGATGAAGATTTCCGAGCACGGACCGCACGGGCCGGTGTCGCCCATCGCCCAGAAATTGTCCGAGGTCGGGATGCGGATGATGCGGTCGTCGGAGAAGCCGGCGATCTTCTTCCAGTAACCGGCCGCCTCGTCGTCGGTGTGATAGACGGTGACGAGCAGCTTGTCCTTCTTCAGCCCGAAACCCTTGGTGATCAGGTTCCAGGCAAGCTCGATCGCGCGCTCCTTGAAATAGTCGCCGAACGAGAAATTGCCGAGCATCTCGAAGAAGGTGAGATGGCGCGCGGTATAGCCGACATTGTCGAGGTCGTTGTGCTTGCCGCCTGCACGCACGCTCTTCTGCGCGGTGGACGCTCGCGAGTAGGGACGCTTCTCCAGGCCGGTGAAGACGTTCTTGAACTGCACCATGCCTGCGTTTGTGAACATCAGTGTCGGATCGTTGCGCGGCACTAACGGGCTGGAGGCGACGATCTCGTGGCCCTCCTTGCGGAAGTAGTCGAGAAATGTCGACCGGATATCGTTCACGCCACTCATTGCGTACTGCCTTTTCGCGAGAACCGCCGGCGTCGCCGGCGGCTGATGGGCTTTGGTGTTTCCAGAAGATAGATGGGCCTTTTAGCCGTAGCTCTTGAGCCTGTCCAGAAACACGGAGTTAATGCATGTCGCGCAAAAGTGACCTCGGTTTTGCGACAACGACATGCATCAAGCAACGACCTAAAGCGCGTCGCGTGAATCCGTTTCGACGCGACGCGCTTTAGGTCAATCCGCCGGCGAGCGACGGCCCGGCGCCGCCCGCAAAATGCAAAACCGCCGGCGCGAAGGCCGGCGGTTCGGGTACGCAATACTCAAGAACTCGCTTACATAAGCATAAGACGATAAACAAGGATTGTGGCCGAACTCCGGCTAAGCCGACGAATAGCTTTCGCCCAATCCCGAACAGGAAACTGCTGCGCGGTCTTCCTGCAACGAACCGGCCCTACAAGGCGCCGGCTTCGTCCTCGAAACCGTCGTCGCCGCCTTCGGAGCCGCCATTCTCGAGGAATTTCTCGGCGATCAGCCCGGCATTCTGGCGCAATGCAAGTTCGACCTCACGCGCCGTATCGGGATTGTCGCGCAGGAACAGTTTTGCGTTCTCGCGACCTTGGCCGAGGCGCTGCGAATTGTAGGAGAACCAGGCGCCCGACTTCTCGATGACGCCGGCTTTGACGCCGAGATCGATCAGCTCGCCGGTCTTCGACACGCCCTCACCATACATGATGTCGAACTCGACCACCTTGAAGGGCGGGGCCAGCTTGTTCTTCACCACCTTGACGCGGGTCTGGTTGCCGACGACCTCGTCGCGGTCCTTGACCGAGCCGATGCGGCGGATGTCGAGGCGCACCGAGGCGTAGAATTTCAGCGCGTTGCCGCCGGTGGTCGTCTCGGGCGAGCCGAACATGACGCCGATCTTCATGCGGATCTGGTTGATGAAGATGACCATTGTGTTGGAGCGCGAGATCGAGGCGGTCAGCTTGCGCAGCGCCTGGCTCATCAGGCGAGCCTGAAGACCGGGCAGCGAATCGCCCATCTCGCCTTCGATTTCAGCGCGCGGCGTCAGCGCCGCCACCGAGTCGACGACCAGCACGTCGATGGCGCCCGAACGCACCAGCGTGTCGCAGATTTCCAGCGCCTGCTCACCGGTGTCGGGCTGCGAGATCAAAAGGTTCTCGAGGTCGACGCCAAGCTTGCGAGCATAAACCGGATCGAGCGCGTGCTCGGCATCGACGAAGGCGCAGATACCGCCCTTCTTCTGGGCTTCCGCCACCGTGTGCAGCGCCAGCGTCGTCTTGCCCGAGCTTTCCGGCCCGTAAATCTCGATGATGCGGCCGCGCGGCAGGCCGCCGACGCCGAGCGCGATATCGAGACCGAGCGAGCCGGTCGGCACGGTTTCGATCTCGACCACCTGCTCGTTGGCGCCGAGCCGCATGATCGAGCCCTTGCCGAAAGCGCGCTCGATTTGCGACAGCGCCGCGTCCAGAGCCTTTGATTTGTCCACTGCCTTATCCTCTACAAGCCGCAAAGAATTCTGAGCCATGATACATCACCCCTTGGTCGTCAATGAAGGCCGGACAATCCGTGATCCCTGCTTGTTTTGTACCTTTTTTGTTCTCATTTGGCAAGGGGCGGCAAGCAGCTGAAAAACAATCAATATCTGGATATGTTCTTTCTTTGTCCCACCAGGGCTGGAGCGAAACAGAACCACTGGTCCAGAAGAGATTTGATATCCGCATGTCCCGAATCGCGGCGCCGATTGCGGGGCGACGCGCAGAAACCTAGTGTGCGCAGCCAACTATCAACCAAGGTTACCATATCCGCATGCCGACATCCCCAACAATCCTGGCGCTGGGCGGAGCCCATATCGACCGGCGCGGCCAGGTCTCGGGCGCCTATGTGCCCGCCGCTTCGAATCCCGGCATCATGCGCGAGGACGTCGGCGGCGTGGTTTTCAACGCGCTGCGCAGCGTGGTGAAGCGCGGCGTGTCGGCCTCGCTGATATCGGTGCGCGGCGGCGACGCTGCGGCCGACGCCGTCGCCTTGGCGATCGACAACGCCGGAATAGCGGACCTCTCGGTGGTGTTCCTCGACCGCACGACGCCGAGCTACACGGCGTTGATCGACGCCGAAGGTGAGCTGATCGTCGGGCTGGCCGACATGGCGCTCTACGATCTTGCCTTCCCCAAGCAGATGAGGCGTTCCAAGGTGCGCGAGGCGATGGCCGCGGCCGACGCCATCCTGTGCGACGCCAACCTGCCGACGGCGGCGCTGGAGCGCCTGGTAGCGCTAGCCGGTGGCCGGCCGGTCTTCGCCATCGCCGTCTCGCCGGCCAAGGTCGTGCGCCTGGCGCCGCTGCTCGACGACCTGTCGCTGCTTTTCATGAACCGCCGCGAAGCCGCCGCGCTGGCCGGCGCCGAGCTATCCGGCGAAACCCTTGTCGACGCGCTCAGGCGGGCCGGCCTGAATGCCGGCGTGGTCACGTCCGGCAGCGCCCCGGTTCTGGGCTTCGACGACACCGGCGTCTTCGAGATCGATCCACCCGCGCCGCGCAAAGTTGCCGACGTGACCGGAGCCGGCGACGCCTTGACCGGCGCAACCGTCGCCGCCTTGCTGCGCGGCCTGCCGTTGCGTGCCGCGCTGCGCGAGGGCCTTGCCGCGGCGATGCTTGCCATAGAGAGCCCGGAGGCCGTGCCGTCCTTCACGGCGGGCAACTTCACGCAGGCGCTCGGCCTTGTGCCGGAGGCGCGGGAGGTGGCATAGGGCCACCAGACATCCACTTCCTCCTGATCGGAGACAGCCGTGACACCCGACACCGCCCGCCCCTTCGTCGACATCCACCCGCCCGTGGCGGAGGCGCTTGGCGCCGGCCGGCCGGTGGTGGCGCTGGAAAGCACCATCATCACCCACGGCATGCCCTACCCCGACAATGGCGCGATGGCCGCCAAGGTCGAACAGATCATCATCGATGGCGGCGCGGTGCCGGCGACGATCGCCGTGGTCGACGGCCGCATCAAGATCGGCCTGTCCGACGGCGAGCGCGAATCGCTTGCCATGACCGGTGACGCCATGAAGCTGTCGCGCGCCGATATCGGCTTCGCCGTCGCTCAAAAGCGTACCGGCGGCACCACCGTTGCGGCCACCATGATCGCCGCGCATATGGCCGGCATAAAGGTCTTCGCCACCGGCGGCATTGGCGGCGTCCACAAGGGCGCGGAAAAGAGCTTCGACATCTCGGCCGATCTCGACGAGCTGGCGCGCACGCCGGTTGTCGTTGTCTCTGCCGGCGCCAAGGCGATCCTCGACATCGAAAAGACGCTGGAAGTGCTGGAGACGCGCGGCGTGCCGGTGATCGGCCATGGCTGCGAGACGATGCCCGCCTTCTGGTCGAGGCAGTCGCCCTTCCGCGCGCCGCTGACGCTCAATGCGCCGCAGGACATTGCGCATTTCTATCGCACGCGGCAGGCGCTGGGCCTCGGCGGCGGCATCCTCATCGCCAATCCGGTGCCGCGGAACGACGAGATCCCGGCCGACGAAATGGCTGGCTATATCGAAGCCGCGCAGAAGGCCGCCGAAGCCCAGAACGTCACCGGCAAGGCGGTGACACCGTTCCTTTTGTCGAAGATCCTGGAGCTCACCGGCGGCCGCAGCCTGAAGACCAACATCGCGCTGGTAGAGAACAATGCTCGGCTGGCGGCGGAGATTGCCAAGGCGTTGTAGGCGCGAAACGCTCAGCTACCGGCAGCGATAGCCAAAAGCGAACGCCGCGTTCCGTCACACCCCCCTCTGGCCTGCCGGCCATCTCCCCCGCAAGGGCAGGGGAATCGCATATGAGTTTTTTGGGCTTGAAAACGGCCTGAGAAGAGATTCTTTGGGAAGGCAGTCCAATG
>NZ_VFTM01000041.1:0-50639 GCF_006439555.1 Mesorhizobium sp. B3-1-6
ACCAACTTCTCAAAACTCTTCAATCACATAAAACAAAACCCCGCCGAAAATCGACGGGGTTCGTCAGCAGTCTGAGGGCGGCGCAAGCGCCGCCCCTCGGGAGGATAGTCCACGCAGGCTCTTTAAGCGGCCTGGGCTTCGCCGGCGATCGCGTCGGCGGCGCGGGCGGCCTTCAGCACCTTCGCCCACCAGGCGACGTCGTTGACCAGCGCGGCGGCGGCCTGGTTCAGGTGCTCGATGTCCTCGAGCTTCTTTTCGCCCTGGCGCACCGCAAGGAAATCGCCCCAGGCGATATGGACGGCCGACTTGACCGGCGCCATCTGCAGCTCGACGGCGATCAGGCGGAGCTGTTCGACCGCGCGCGCACCGCCGACCGAGCCATAGCCGACAAAACCGGCCGGCTTCTTGTTCCATTCATTGGCAGCGTAGTCGATGGCGTTCTTCAACACACCGGTCGGAGCATGGTTGTATTCGGCGGCGGTGAAGATGAAGCCGTCGAACTCGGCGACCTTCTTCTGCCAGCGCTGCGCCACTTCGTTCTGCGACGGCGCCCAGGCGGAGGAAGCGACCTCGTCGAAGAAAGGCAGCGGCCAGTCGCGCAGATCGACGATCTCGACGTCGATATCGGCGTGCGACTTGGCGATCTTGGCGATCCATTGCGTCGGCACGTCGGCGAAGCGGGCGGCGCGCGTCGAACCGACGACAATGGCGATTTTGGGTTTGGACATAAGGGGCTCTCCTTGCGGGAATTTCTGGTATCGTTTGGATACCGGCGCTATATGTGATACTGACAAATCGGCGCGCAAGGAGGCACGTTTTTGTTACTGAGGCACCCGCACATCACCGAGGACTGCCGCGCCGTGTCGGAGATCCTGCAACGGGTCGGCGACAAATGGACCGTGCTCGTGGTCGGCAAGCTGGGCGACGGGGCGATGCGCTTCAACGAGTTGCGTGCCGCCGTCGGCGGCATTTCGCAAAAGATGCTGACCACCACCTTGCGCGGTCTGGAACGCGATGGGTTCGTGACGCGAAAAGTGTTTCCGACCATTCCGCCACGTGTCGATTACGAGCTGACCCCACTCGGCCACGAGCTGCTCGTGCCGGTCGGCGCACTCGGCGAATGGGCGCGCAAGAACACCAATCGGGTCCGCGAAGCGCGCGCGAAATTCGACAGCCAGCAGGCTTGAAACCCTTGTAGTTCAATGGTTTCTGAACCATTGGATGAACCGTGCGGCTCGGCGCCGGCCCTGTCTCGCGTTTCGCTTCGATCAAATCCGCTGCGGTCTCGCCGCTAGCCTCGCTGGCGTCTCCGCGCAACCGCCTCGACAAGAAGGGCTGTCTTTAGCCGGCCACGCATCAGGCGTTTGGATTGGTGCTGCCGCAACACGCCGTCGAGCAGCTTTCCGATTGCGCGGCCCTCTTGCCGGCCACGGTGCGATCCCGCATGCAGGCGACGCGTGGAAGGTCTTTCCTGACCTCCACATAGGCCGTTACGCCGAGCAGGCAGACCAGAGCAATAAGGGCTGCCACGAGCCAGCCGTTCAGCATATGTTGACGCATTGTTGTCCCCTCGCGACCTCAAAGTGGGGCGCGAAGGCAACCATTGGATGTCGCGACGCGCATCTCCCGCGCGGGCGTTGTTACAAAACGGCAAGCCTGGGAGAATCAGGTATCCCGTCAGATCTCGGCCGGAACCGGCTTCGGCTTGCCTTCGCCGTCGAGCGCGACCATGACGAAATCAGCATGGGTGACCTTTTCCATCAGATCGGAAAGATAGCGCTGCGCCCAGGCCTCGACCTTGAGCACCATCGAGGTGCGGCCGACGCGCTCGACATGGGTGTAGATGCAAAGCGTGTCGCCGATCTTCATCGGCTTGGCGAAGGACATCTCCTTGACCGCGGCGGTGACCACGCGCCCCTTGGCGCGCTCGGCGGCGCGGATGCCGCAGGCAAGGTCCATCTGCGCCATAACCCAGCCGCCGAAGATGTCGCCGGCGGCATTGGCGTCGGAGGGCATGGCGAGCGTCCTCAAAGTGAGATCGCCGAGAGGTTTTCCGTCCGCGTAATGCACCATGGCGAAATCCTTGGAGGTCGGTTGCTGTTGCGTAGCAATGCGACCGCCATGTCGCAAGCTTTGGTGAAAGCGAAATGTACGCCGCTTCGCCGGTCGCTTTTTTCACAAGCCATGCCGGAAGCCACGGCGACGCCGCGAGCCGGCAATGTCTAGGGTAAGCCCGACACCGCGGAGCCCGCCCACACCATCATGCAGACTTATGATTTCATCGTCGTCGGTTCCGGTTCGGCCGGTTCGGTCGTTGCCGAGAGGCTGTCGGCGTCGGGCCGCTTCTCGGTTCTGGTGCTGGAAGCCGGCGGAACCGATCAGCGGTTCTACGTCCAGATGCCGCTCGGCTACGGCAAGACCTTCTTCGATCCGGCCGTCAACTGGAACTACAAGGCCGAGCCGGATCCCGGTCTCGCCGGCAATGCCGACCACTGGCCGCGCGGCAAGCTGCTCGGCGGCTCGAGCTCCATCAACGCCATGGTCTTCATTCGCGGCGCGCGCGAGGATTTCGACGCCTGGGCCGCCGCCGGCAATCCCGGCTGGGGCTATGACGACCTCCTGCCCTCCTTCAAGGCGATGGAAGACAATGCGGCCGGCGCCGACCGGTGGCGTGGTGTCGGCGGCCCGCTGCGCGTCACCGACTGCACGAACGCGGTGCATCCGCTGACCAAGCGCTATCTTGCCGCTGCCCAACAGGCCGGACTGCCGTTCAATCCGGACTTCAACGGCGCCTCCCAGGAAGGCGTCGGCGTCTACCAGATCACGACGAAGAACGGCCGCCGCATGTCGGCGGCCCGAGCTTTCCTGCGGCCCGCGATGAAGCGCGGCAACGTCCGCGTCGAGACAAAGGCGCTGGCGACGAAAATCCTGTTCGAGGGCAAGCGCGCCGTCGGCGTCGAATACGAGCAGAACGGCGAAACGAAAACTGTCCGCGCCGGCCGCGAGGTGATCCTCTGCGGTGGCTCGATCAACTCGCCACAGCTGCTGCAGCTTTCCGGCATCGGCCCGTCGGCGCTGCTCGGCAATCTCGACATCCCGATCATTCACGCCAACGACAATATCGGCGCCAACCTGCAGGACCATGTCGGCATCAACTATACTTTCAAGGGCAAGGTCCCGACGCTCAACCAGATCCTGCGCCCATGGTGGGGCAAGCTGCTGGTCGGCATGCAATACATACTGACACGCTCAGGCCCGCTGTCGCTGTCGATGAACAATGCCGGCGGCTTCTTCCGCACCGACCCGTCGATGGCGCGGCCGAACATGCAGCTCTATTTCCAGGCCTTCTCGACCGTCATCCCGAAGAGCGGCGAGCGCCCGATCCTGACGCCCGACCCCTGGCCGGGCTTCTCGATCGGCCTGTCCAACTGCCGGCCCTCGAGCCGCGGCGAGATCATGATCCGCTCGAACAACCCGCGCGACTATCCCAAGATCACAGCCAATGCCTATTCGACCAATGCCGATGTCGACGAGATGCTGGCGGCGGTGAAGTTCGTGCGCAAGATCGCCGCGATGCCGGCGATGGCAGAGATCATCGAGGAAGAGGTTCTGCCCGGTCCCTCGATAAAGTCGGACGCCGACTTGATCCAGGATTTCAGGAAACGCTCGGGCACCGTCTATCACCCCGTCTCGACCTGCCGCATGGGGCCGGACGCATCGCGCGCCGTGGTCGATCCCCGGCTGAAAGTGCACGGGCTGGACGCCTTGCGGGTCATCGACGCTTCGATTTTCCCCGACAACATCACGGGCAACACCAATGCCGCCTCGATCCTGACCGGATGGAAAGGCGCCGATCTGGTTCTGGAGGACCACAAATGAAAATCACCGACGTGAAGACCTGGGTTGTCGGCAACCCGCCGCCCGGCATCGGCGGCAAGTATTTCATCTTCGTCAAGCTCACCACCGACGGCGGCGTGGCCGGCTATGGCGAAGCCTACAACGCCACCTTCTCGGCGCATGTCACCGCCAGGATGATCGAGGACATGGCCGAGCGCTATCTCGTCGGCCGCGATCCGCACGACATCGAGAATTTCTTCCGCCGCGCCTATTCCTCCGGCTTCACCCAGCGGCCGGACGTCTCCGGCATGGGCTGCTTCTCGGCGCTCGAAATGGCCTGCTGGGACATCGTCGGCAAGGAAGCCGGCAAGCCGGTCTACAAGCTGCTCGGCGGCCAGGTGCATGAGACGCTGCGCTCCTACACCTATCTCTATCCGCACACCGGCAGCGTCCATTCGGAAGATGCGCGCGGCAAGAACGTCTACAACGACCCCGACATGGCCGCCGCTTGCGCGCTCGAATATGTCGAGCAGGGCTTCAACGCCGTGAAGCTTGACCCGGCCGGCCCTTACACCGCCTATGACGGCCACCAGCCGCGCCTGATCGACATCGACCTTTCGGCGCGCATGATCAAGGCGATCCGCGAGGCGGTCGGCACCAGGGCCGACATCCTGTTCGGCACGCATGGCCAGTTCACCGCATCCGGCGCGCTGCGCATGGCGCGCGCCATCGAGCCATACGATCCGCTGTGGTTCGAGGAGCCGGTGCCGCCGGACATGCCGGAGGTGATGGCGCAGGTCGCCCGCGGCACGTCGATCCCGGTCGCCACCGGCGAAAGGCTGACGACGAAGTTCGAATTCGCCCGTGTCATCGAGAACCGCGCCGCCACCATCCTGCAGCCGGATCTCGGCCGCTCCGGCGGCATCCTCGAAACCAAGAAGATCGCCGCCATGGCCGAGGCCTACCACATCCAGGTCGCGCCGCACTGCTATTGCGGTCCGATCGTCGGCGCCGCCAACATCCAGCTTGCGGTGACGCTGCCCAATTTCCTGATCCTGGAATCGCTGAAGCAGTGGGACGGTTTCCACGAAAACCTGCTCAAGAAGAAGATCGAATGGCAGGACGGCAACGTCATCCCCTCGAAAGAGCCGGGCCTCGGCGTCGAGCTCAACGAGGAAGTCTGCGACGCGCATCCCTATAACGGCAAGGACCTGCATCTGCAGATGATGCAGATCCCGTTGATGCCGTGACTCTCGCCTACGCCTTCATCGGGCTTGGCCATCTCGGCGGCAACCTTGCCGCCAGCCTGCTGCGCAACGGCTTTGCCGTCACCGTCGTCGACCGCGACCCGGCGGCGGTCGAGCGTCTGGTCGCGCTCGGCGCCACGGCGGCTGCGAGTCCCGCCCAGGCCGCCGCCCGCGCCGGCAACGCGATAACCTGCCTGCCATCGCCGAAGGTCAGCGAAGCGGTGCTGGCCGGCCCCGACGGATTGCTCCAAGGCCTGCCGGCGGGCGGCACCTGGATCGAGATGTCGACCAACGGCCGCGACGAGATCCTGCGGCTTGCCGCAATCGCCTCGGCGAAGGGCATCGAGACGCTGGAATGCCCGGTGACCGGCGGCGTGCATCTGGCGGCGGCGGGCAGGATCACCGCGCTGGTCGGCGGCGATGCCGCACTCTACGAACGCCATCGATTAGCCATCGAGGCGATGTGCGCGAAGTCGTTCCTGATGGGCCCTGTCGGCTCGGCGGCGGTGATCAAGGTCATCACCAACATGCTGGCCTTCATCCATCTCGTCGCCGCCGGCGAGGCGCTGATGCTGGCCAGAAAGGGCGGGCTCGACCTCGCCCAGGCCTACCACGCCATCGTCGCCTCATCCGGCAACAGCTTCGTCCACGAGACCGAGAGCCAGCTGGTGCTCAACGGCTCCTACGACATCGGCTTCACCATGGACCTGGCGCTGAAGGACCTCGGCTTCGCGCTGGCCATGGGCAGGGATTTCGGCGCGCCGCTCGACCTGGCGTCACGCATCAATGCGATTTTCGAGGAGGGCAAGCGCGCCTATGGCGGCGATGCCTGGTCGACCCAGATCGTCAAGCTTCTGGAGGATGCGGTCGGGACGGAGCTGCGCGCGCCGGGCTTCCCGGCCAAGCTGGAACTATAAACCCGCAAAAAACAGCCAGCTATTTCAACCATCTGGCCGTGCCAGCGGAATCAAACTCTCAGCCAGTTGATTCAACCTCGCAGCGTCAGCGCGCCGGGCAGGATCTCGAAGGTCGCTGGAATCCGGCCCGGGGACTCGCCGTCTATGTCGACCAGCGCGCCGTTTTTCTCGACATCGCCGAGCGGCTCGACCAGCACCTTGCGGCCACGCAGGATGGTGATTGCCGGATGGTTGCGATGGCGGCCGCCATAGAGCAGGCGGAGGTCGCGGATCAAGCCGAGTTTGCCGGCGGCCCGCAGGATGACGATGTCGAACTGGCCGTCGGCGAGTTCGGCGTCCGGCGCGATCATCATGCCGCCGCCGAAGAATTTGCCGTTGGCCACCGCCACCAGCGCCATGCGCGCCTCGACCGGCTCGCCGTCGTCGATGGTGATCCGGACGTCCTGAAAGCGGTAGCGGACGAACTCCAGCACCGTGCGCCAGAAGAACAGCGCCTTGGCCGACACCCTGCCCTTGCGCTTGTCGGCATTGACGGCGCGATCCGTCGCGCCGGACAGGCCGAGGCTGGCGATATTGATGAAGTGGCGGCTGGCCAGCGCGCCATGGTCGTCGATGTAGCAGATGCGGCCGGCGTCGATCTTGCGACCCTCGGCATCGGCGATTTGCTTGACCGAGGCGCCTATGCCGCGCGGCAGGCCAAGCCCGCGCGCGAAGTCGATGCCGGTGCCGCAAGGCAGAAGTCCAAGCGCGCTTTCGCGGCCGCTCTCTTGCCGTGCCTGCAGCAGCCCGTCGGCCACCTCGCTGGCGGTGCCGTCGCCGCCGGCCGCGATCACCAGGTCGCATCCGCTGGCGGCGAGGTCGATCGCCAGCCGCTCGGCGTCGCCGCAGGCTTGCGTCTCGCGCAGATCGAAATCGCCGAAATTCGTCTCGAGCGACGCCGCCGCCTCCGCCCAATGCCGCTTGAGCCTGCCGCCTCCGGCAATCGGATTGAGTACCACCCCGACCTTCAAGCCGACCTCCCCCGAGGCACGCCGCGCAAAATGCGCGGCGGAGTCCGCGCCGGCGCCCAAAGTCTTTTGCCGGCCCAAACTCTTTTGCCGACATTGAAACGCGGACCGGGCGGCGGAGCAAGGCTCGAACATCCAAGGTCGTTAAAAAAGCGGGGCAGGCTGTCTAAGGGGTTCGGCCGGCAGCTTCCGAAGCTTTTGCCATTGGTCCCCGATAATCCCGCTATCCACAGGCACGCCGGCATTCCCCAGACCCCTTACCCGGCGTACATTCAACCCATCTCAGGCGGCCACTGAACGCCCCAGCCGAAAGGCAAAAGCGCAAGGCGGATTTCCTGAGGCCCGTACGGCCCAGAACGAGAGCAGGCTTGCCTGTTGGAGGGACGGATGCCGAGACCTACGGGTGCCGCGGAAAGCGTGCCAACGCCGACGGCGGACCGATGCTGCCATGAAGGCCGGTAAAAACCTTCGATGGCACGCTGGGCGAAGCCCGCAAGGGTGGAGATCGGCGTGGTCTGGAACGGGAGCTGCCCTCGGGTGGCGACTGGCAGGACCGTCAAAATCAAGGCTGGCTTGGCGCGACGACTTTTCGGGAGTTGCTGCCTTAACCGGTTCCTGATCTGACAGGGAGGCGCTGGGAGAAATCCCAGCGCCAACTGTCTTTTTGGGAATGGCTTTCCAGGCAGTTTGGCGCGATGCCTCGCCAGCGGGCGAGTGCTGCCGGCGGAGATCGCCGGCGCCGGCGACGGCAAGCTTGCGGATCAGCGGCATGAAGCATCCCCCTTCACGTCACGCTGAACGTTAGCCGATTTTGGAGCGGCGAACAGCCCGGCTCCGCACAAAGCGCAAAACAGGTTACCACTATGCAACGATTATCCGTGTGACGTCCGCTCGCGGCATCGACATCCTCGATTACGTCGCGCCAACGCTCATCGGCACCGGCCTGACGATCGACTACGCCATCCAGTGGGCCTACGAGAACACGGTCGGCCGCATCACCGAGGCAACCGCCGGCAAGCGCGTCGCGGCAGATATCTATCAGGCGAAGGCAGCCGGCGACCATGCCGTCTTTCTCGACACCAGACCCTGGTCCAATTTTCCTTATGCCGAAGAGCGCGCCGGCCTGTTTGCGGTCGAGCCCGCCGCCGGCGACGACTCCATCCGCACCAGCGAACGCAAGCTCGCCTTCGGCCTGGCAGACACGGTCAAGCAATGGTGCGCCGATCTCGGCAAATCGGCGTTGGCCGCCGCCGGCGATCCGAGCCCACCCGACGTCCATGTCTGGGCCAAGGGCCCGGTCGGCGAGGCGGCGCGCAACGAGCCGGATACGCTTCTCGAGCGCGATCTCGGCGGCGACAGCACCATCTTCGTCACCAGCCGCTCGCAAGCCTTTACCGGGATGGTCCCGCGCCTGATCGACAAGGGAATCTCCTTCGTCGAGATCGGCGGCAAGGACGAGATCATGATCACGGCGACCTCGGGCGCGGAAATCACCGCCCCCGACGGCTCGCGCATCCTGTTCAGCTAGCCGATCCCTGTATCGCCCGACACGCGCCGCACGGCGCTGACCGTCGCCGTGCGCAAGCTGCATTTGGTCCTGCCCGCTCTGGCCAAGGCCGGTGCCGAATTGGAACATGTCTACGCCGACGACTGAGGCATTTCGGCCACAGTCGCCGACTGAGCAACCTTCGGAAACGCCCCGTCATCCACATTTCACAATGGCGGCCAAATCCCGCCTTGTTCGGCGCGGATTGATGCAAGCGGTTGGAGAGGCAATTTCGAAGGGACAAGACCGTGATCAAGACCGCCCTTGTCGCCATGACCATCGTCGGCTGCGACTGCGATGCCAAGCTGTGCGAATATATCGGCGAGACGCCGGCCAAATGGACGACGATCGCCGACTGCGAGGCGGCGATGAAGAGCCAGATGCTGCACCAGCGCAATTTCAACTATCCGCTGGTTTCAGGCATCTGCCGCGTCAAGGGCTCGGCCTCTTCCTCCGAGCTTGCCGCGAAAGCCTCCAGGCCGGATCTGAAGCCCAGGAACCGCGTCGTCGAAACCATCGCCCCGCTGCCGCCCGAGCTCGACCATCGCCCGAGCGCCCCGGTCGGCGCAACGGTGACCGCCAGCGAAACGGAATCGGCAAAGCCCGTCGCCTTCGATAGGTCGGTCGATGGCGGCCGCGCGGTGCTTTACCGCACCAAGGCCGGCTATGCCGTGGTCAAGACCGATCTCAGCCGCGCCGCTGGCGCAACGGTGGACGCGGCGAAGCGCTCGGCGAACTGGCTGGCCGGCCTGACGGGTCTGTAAGCCAGTCCAAGGCGTGTGGAGATTCAGGGCGGGCCGGCCTCACCTGAATATCGGACACCTTACAGCTTGATCTTCAAGGTCTCCCAGAACTTGTCGATCAGCGGTTGTTCGGTCGCATTGTCCTGATCGCCGATGCGCGTGATGAAGAGCAGTCCCCGATCGGCGGTGCCGAAGCCGACGATCTCGAAATCCGCACTGTCTGTGCGCGTCTTGACGGTGGCCTTGAGGCCCGTCAACTCCTTCCCGTCGGCCAGCTTGCGGCTCGTCGGCTGCTGCGTCAGCTGCCCACCCGCCTGGACCGTTTCCTTGGTCATCTCCTGCAGCATCAGCTGGTTGAGGGAAACCGGATTCATCCTGTCGTATTTCTGCACCACGACGAGGGTGCCGAGCGCCGAAGCCATGAGATACTGGGCGATGCCGTCGCCGAGATCGGTCTTGGTGACCGAATTGCTGCTCGAATGGACGAAGGAGAATGCGCCGCCGGAGAAGGTCGCGAAATCATTGTGATCGATCCGCACCTTGCTGGTCCTGCCGCCAGGCAAGGTCACGTCGACATCCTCGCCCGGATCGATATCGACGCTCACGCCGTCGATGGTCAGCTTGAACGCCTTCGGGTCGTCGGCACGGGCAGGCCCGGCGCAAACCACGATCGCCGCGAACGCCGCTGCCGCAAATCTCGGTCGCATATCCTGCCCTCTCCGCGCAGTTCCATTCAACGTATTCGATTTCTTCGGCAGCCGGGTCTTCCCGCTTATCATACCCGGCTGACGATCAGCGTGGGCCACTTCGCAAAAACCACGGATGATTGCCGCAATGGCAGGCGTCCGCCGATGGCTTCAATAGCTTGGCGGCGAACCGCAGTTCGATTGATAATGCCGACATATTACAGGAAGATAGTGGCCTTGACTGGGGTTGGGGGTGTCATGACAATTGCCGTTCGTATCGCGCTATGCCTGCTGCTGGCGCTCGCTCCTTTGCATGCCTGGGCGGAAGGCGACGACAAGGCCATGATGATCGCCTCCGACGACGCCGAGATGGCGGCGGCGATCGCAAAGGCGCGATCCAGCCTGGATGAATTCCTGGCCTTGGCCGACGCTCCGCCGCCGGGAACCGACAAGTTCAAGCTGAAGGTGATGATCGTCGACGGAAATGCGACGGAGCATTTCTGGGTCATCCCCTTCAAGCGGACCGACGCCGGCTTCGTCGGCATATTGGCGAACGAGCCGGAAATCGTCCGCAACGTCGTCCTTGGCCAGAACATCGAATTCACCAGGGACGACATCTCCGACTGGGGCTACACAAGGAACGGCCGCCAGGTCGGCAGCTTCACCGTCTGCGTGATGCTCAAGAAGATGTCGAAGGAAGAGGCGGATTACATGCGTTCTGCATACGGCTTCGATTGCTGAACCCTATCCGGCCGCTTCGTCCTTCGCGCCGACCTTGCGCACCAGCGCCGCCGTCGCCAGCATGGCGCCGAGATCGGTGATCATCGGCGCGACATGAATGTTGTAGTCGATCGGCTGCGAGATATCCGGAAGCTCGAAGAAGTTCTTCGACCGCGGCATCAACAGAAAGCCGTCGCTGCCGCCGAGCGCCACCCGCGCCGGGTCGTAGGGCCATGTCTCGCGCAGCCAGGTCAGCGCCCGCGCCATCCGGCCGGTGACCAGCGGCCGCGCCGCCTCGACATTGTCGGTGCGGAATTCATAGGCGGCGTCGAGGTCTTCGACGCCGGAGGACAGCTCCTGCATCTTGCTGGCGAACATGCCGCGGAAGAAATGCGCCACCTTGCCGGCCTTGCGTGCGGCAACCAGTGTGCCCGGGAACGGCTCGATGGTCTCGAAGGCGACGATGACGCCCTTGAAGGCGATCGTCTCGCTTTTGCCGGAGCCTTCCCAGAGCTTGGCCTCGTAGAGCTCGAAGGGAAAATCCTCGTAGCGCCCGGAAATGACGTCGTCGAAGCTCTGGCGGTTGAAAGCGCCGACGGTTTCGCGCGGCATCCTGTCGAAGGAGTTCGGCCGCGTTCCGTGCTGGTAGCGCACGTCGCGCACGAAGCCGAAGATCATCGGCAGCAGCGTGTCGCGGAAGGATTGCTGCAGCCGGGTCGCCGGCCTCAGCGCCTGGAAATAGAGCACCACCGCCGCAGCCATGCCGCCAAGATAGAGAAAGACATGCGGCGTGGAGAGCCACTGTTCGTGAGGATCGGCGGCGGCGTTGAACAGCCAGGCAATGAGCGCGACGAAGACGACGGCCAGGCCGACGAACACGGGGATCCGCCAGCGGACCTGTTTCTGGGCTGACGCCCGTTTCGCCTCATAGTCCTCGATGCCGCGCCTGATGCCTGCGATCGCCGCTTCGCTCGGCATGAAATCCACTGCTTCCATGGCCACCCCCGGCCGCCGCTGAGATGCGGCCATGATAGCGGCTTTTGCGTGAAAGTCGCCAGCGCTCGCGGCGACCGGCGGCCAGAGCAATTCCAGGAAAAATGTGAAACGGTTTTTCCGTCCGGAATTGCGTCAAAACAAATAGCTAGGGCAGTTCGTCGTTTCCGTGAAACGAAGAACTGCTCTAGTTCCGCGAGGCTGGGAAAATCGTCGCCAGCCGGGCCGTTACCCGCGACTTGGGCGCCCCGTCGAGCGCCTCCACCGGCACCAGCCGCTCATGGCTGCCTGCCCGCAGCCGCATGAAGAAATGCATCTTGTAGGCGGCGATGGCGCCGCGCGTGGCCGGATCGGCGCTGACATCGACAACGAATACCGAGCCGATGCGTGCCGGCCACGGCAGTCTGGCAAAGGCGGTTCCGAGAAAATCGCCGAGCCCATAGGCGACGAAGCTGTCGCCGATGCGCTCGATGGGCTGCAAAACATGCGTGTGATGCCCTGCGATCAGCCCGGCGCCGTGATCCGCCAGCCGCCTCGCCAACGCCCGGGTCGCAGGTCGTGGAAAATGCCGGAACTCCCAGTCCCAATGCGGCACGGCGCAGATGAGATCGATGCCGGAAACGGCGTCGCTCGGCCATTCGGCGGGATCGCTGCGCATCGAGATGTGTTCCTCGAACGGCGCGGCGTCCGTGTTGCGCCAGAGCGCGAAAGCCGCAAAGCCGATCGTCAGCGATCCGGCCGCATGACGCTGGACCGGTCCGCCCGCAACCGTGCCGATGGTCCGGATCCCGAGCCGGCTCAGCGCCGCGCGTGTTTCCTCGAAACCGGCAATCCCCTGGTCGAGCACATGATTGTTGGCCAAGGACAGCACGAGCCTGTCGCGCGCGATGCCGGCGGCTGCAAGCGCATCGGCCAGGAAACGCTCGCGCATCGCATGATGCGTGCCGAGCCGCGTGCCGATCGCCGCGCGTGGGCGTTCGACGATCGGGCTTTCGCAATTGCCGACCACGAGGTCGGCGGACGAAAGCAGCGTCGTGATCGCCGGATCGCATTCCGGCGCATCGCGATTGGCGACGGCCGAAATGTCGCCGACGAACGCCAGCCGCACCTTCCGCGTTGGCTGCGGATCGAGCAACGTCGCCGCGGGCGCCGCGAAGCCGCTTCTGTCGCCGGCAAGCGACGGTCGCAGCAGGCGCGGCAGCCACGACAGTTTGTAGGAAAGCGGATAATTCGACACGGGCAGGTCCAGTTTCGCCCTGTGTAGACTGTCTGACGGGCCGGTTGAAGCCGGGCGCCATTGCGAAAACGGACCCGCTGATCTGCAGGACCGGAGAACGCCTCGAACCAAATACGTGTATGCTCGCGGTATGAGTGGAGGGCAATGACGATGCGTAGAGCGATCCTTGCAGCAGCCTTGTTTGCATTCCTGCCGGCATCCTTCGCGTGGGCGGAGACGCCGGACGCGGCCAAGTCCATGTTTGAGGCGAAGAGCGTTGCCGACCGCAACGCGGCGCTGTCGATGCTGGAGGCGACAGCGGCCAGGGACCCGGCAGCGGCCTATGCCGCGGGCGCCGGCGAATTCTTCACCGCCCTGGAACTCCTCGCCACCGGCCTGCATCGCCACGGTTTCGAGAGCCCGAAATCCTTCATGCTGCCGCTGATGCAATTGCCCGTGCCGGACAATCCCAACCCGCAACCGCTGACCTATGAAGAATTCCGCGCCATCCTTGTCGCCTTCCGTGACCGGCTGGAAAAATCCGCTGCAACGCTGGGCTCGGTGCCGGCCGATGCCGATATCGGCATGGTCGTCGACCTCACCCGCGTCGGCATCGACCTCAACGAGGATGGCAAGCTCGCGCCCGACGAAAGCATCGCCGCCATCATGGCCTCGCTTGCCCGTGGCAGCATCGACACCAGCGATGCAGCACCCTCGCTCACCTTCCGCTTCGACCGCGCCGACGGCTTCTGGCTGCAAGGCTATGCCGAGTTCCTGATGGCGCAGGCCGATTTCTGGCTGGCGCATGATTTCAAGGGCATGTTCGACGGCTCTTTCCACATGCTGTTCCCGCGCGCGAAACTGCCCTTGCAGGATGCGCTGGTACCGCCGGATGGCGGCATGAGCGGCAACATCTTTGCCTCGGAATGGCGCTTCGCCGACTTCGTCTCGCTGGTGCACCTCGTCAACTGGCCGGTGGTCGAGCCGGAGCGCCGGCAGGCCGCGCGCCGCCATTTGCTGGAGATGATCAGGCTGTCGCGCCAGGACTGGAAAGCGATCCTGGCCGAGACCGACAATGACCGCGAATGGCTGCCTGGACCGCAGCAGAAAGGCGTCAATCCGCTGACCGGCCTCGAGGTCGGCGAGCAGCAGGTGACCGCCTGGCTCGCCGCGCTGACCATGGCCGAGGACCTTCTCGAAGGCCGCGTGCTGCTGCCGCATTTCCGCGTCACCGGCAGGGGCATCAACATGAAGCGCTTCTTCGACGAGCCGAAACCTTTCGACCTCGTGCTGTCGATCACCGGCCCCGGCATCGCGCCTTATCTCGAAAGCGGCAGGATCCTCGCCGGTGACGATTTCGACCAGATCCAGCGCGAATTCGGCGGCGCCGGTTTTTTGACCTTTGCGCTGTGGTTCAATTGAGGACCTATTCCACAGGCTAAAGAATAGCCCCCTGGTAAAGCACCGCCTGTGCCTCTTGCGGCGCGAAGCGACGGGCCAGTGTGCGGAACGCGCTGTGGACGCCGTCACGGTCGAGATTGCAGCTTCTGAGGTGGCGGACCGCCAATGTCGGATCGAATTCGGTGCGCCCGTGCAGGACCCGCTGATTGTCGAAGACCAGCACCTCGCCGGGCTGCAGCTGGTGCCGGAACTGGTTCGCCGGATCGCAGATCAGCCGCGTCAGCTCGGCAAGCGCCTCGATCAGCCCGTCGATCTCGTCGACGGCGCCGGCCTGCGGCGCCAGGCAGCGATCGTTGAAGCGCATGCCGGTGACAGCGCCGGTCGCGTCTAGGCTGATGACATGCGCCTCGGCGCTGAAGAACACGTCGCCGGCGTGCTCGCGATGGAATGTCACGCCATGCCGGGTCAGCAGGTCGAACAAATGAGGCGTGTTCGTGCGCATTTGTTCGGCGACCTGAAAACCGTCGACCATCAACGAGGTGCCGCCAATGCCGGCGCCGGTCCTGATGGCATGGAAGAAGATGAAGCCCGGCGGCGAATAGCGGAACGGCTCGTCCGTGTGCGGGATCTGCGCCCGCGCCGTCTCTCCGGCCACCCGCGCGTCAGGTCGTGAGATGAGATCGAAGACCTTGCCGTAGCTGGTCTCGCGCACCGGACCGTAGCG
This sequence comes from Mesorhizobium sp. B3-1-6, assembly GCF_006439555.1. Taxonomy (NCBI): domain Bacteria; kingdom Pseudomonadati; phylum Pseudomonadota; class Alphaproteobacteria; order Hyphomicrobiales; family Phyllobacteriaceae; genus Mesorhizobium; species Mesorhizobium sp. B3-1-6. The sequence goes on from NZ_VFTM01000041.1 coordinate 15,038, forward strand.
GCCGGCGACACGCAGCGTCGCCTCGGGCTCGGCCGGAACGCCGGTCAGCATGGCGACGCCGTGGTCGCGCAAGGCGCGCAGCGAGTGGAAAAGCGCCTCGTCGTCCTCGACCACGGCATCGAAGGCGAAGCGACCGAGCCGCCTTGAGAGATCGCTGTTCCACAGTTCCGGATGGAAGTGTGGCGCGCCGAAATCGCCGACCCGTCCGGCATAGACGGCCAGAAAGCCCGCCGCGAAACGGGAGGCATGGCCGTCCTGCCAGACCACATCCATTGTCCCGTCGGACGAGATTTCGACCGACGTCGCCCGGATATCGGCGGGAACGTCGGCGGGCGTCAGCCAGCGCTTTCCGGAAGCGGTGTCGCCGCATATCTCGCATTCGCAGGCAAGCCGCAGCCAGCGCATCGACAGCCGGCCGGCGCTGCCATCGTCGAATTCGATCGTGATGCGTGTTCCCTCGTTGCGCATCGATCGCAAGCGGCGCGGTGTCGCAAGAGCCTGGCCGGCGGGGACGGACTGCGTTTGCATATCGAGCATGACCTGGCATCCTAAGTTGAGCTGGCTTCAACGCTAGGTCGGCGGTAGCCCACATAGCAAACGAGTTTGTTTTCGCAAGTTTTGAGGTAAACTCAATCCATGACGTTCCTTCGCGACCTCCCTTTGTCGGCTTTGCGGGCGCTGGCCGCCGCCGCGCGCACCGGCAGTCTCACGCGCGCCGCCGACGAGCTCGGTGTCACGCCGGGCGCCGTCGGCCATCAGTTGCGGCAGTTGGAGGATCGGCTTGGCGTCAAGCTGGTCAGGCGCAAGGGCAACGGCATCGCGCTCACGCGCATCGCCGAAGCGGCGCTGCCCGACATCGACCGCGGCTTCGACGCACTGGCGTCCGGGCTGCGGCGGCTGCGTTTCGAGCGTCGCGCCGATACGTTCACCGTAGCGGCCGATCCGTCCTTCGCCTCGCTTTGGCTGGCGCCGCGCCTTGGCAATGTCCGCGCGGCTCTCGGCAGGCTGGATGTGCGCGTCGTCGTGTCGATCGCATTGGATTCGATGCTGGACGAAGGCATCGACCTCGCTATCAGCTACCGCAACAGCTCGGCGAAGCATCTCGCTTCGGCCGAGCTCTTCACCGAAAGGGTAGTCCCGGCCTGTGCCCCTGCGCTGATCGGGAACCGCTCCGACCGGGACGGCGCCGGGATGCTCGACCGCCTGCCTCTGTTGCATATCGATCAGACCATGGGCGACGACGTCTATCCCACATGGGAGAACTGGTTCACCGCCGCCGGCCGACAGCGCAAGAACATCGACCACGGACCGCGGTTCCCCTTGACCGTGCTGGCCGCGCAGGCCGCAATCTCCGGCATGGGCGCGCTGCTCGCCAGCGAACTGGTACTGAGACAGCATTTCCGCTCCGGGCAGCTCGTCGAGATTGCCAGTGAGATTCCGGCATTGACCATCAGGCGCCGTCTGGTCTGGCCGGTGGACGGACCGAAGGCCCGCCGCGCCGCCGCCGTCGCCGCGGCGCTTGCCTCGACCGCGACATCGGACACCAGCGATCTCCGGCTCACTACGTCATGACGCCTCTCCTGACAGCCTTCTGTCAGCAGCGTCCGCGCGCGGCCGGCGCCGTTTCACTCGGCTCTTTCCATTTCGGCCGAGTCCACCCATATTCGGGTCATGGCCAGACATCCTGACAAGAAGACGCCTTCGCCGGCGCAAGATGACGCGCCGAAGCGGCGCAGTCCGCTGACGGAATTCCTCGATGCGGCCGAGCCGCTGAAGCCCGGTGGTTTTGGCGAGGCGCCACAGGCCGACTTTTCCGGCGCGCCGCTGACCGGCTCGATCTCCGATTGGGCCGGGCAGATCGAGCGCGAGGCGGAAAAGCAGCCGAAGGCGAAGGCCCCGAAGAAGATCCCCGAGCGCTCGTCGGCGCCCGGCCGCACGGCGCGCGGCACCTCGATGGGGGGTGCTGCGTCGGCGCGCGAGCGCACCGCGGCCGGCCTCAATCCGATCGCCGGCCTCGACGTCTCGCTGGAAGAAGCCGAGACGATGACGTCCAGCGGCGTCACCGCCACGGTGGCAGCACTGTCGGCACTGATCGAATCCGGCAATCCCCTGCACAAGGACGGCGTGCTTTGGACGCCGCACCGCCCCGAGCGCCCGGAAAAGTCCGAAGGCGGCATCGCCATCAAGATGGTGTCGGATTTCGAGCCGGCCGGCGACCAGCCGACGGCGATCAAGGATCTCGTCGAAGGTGTCGGCAGCAACGACCGCACCCAGGTGCTGCTCGGGGTCACCGGCTCCGGTAAGACCTTCACCATGGCCAAGGTGATCGAGGAAACGCAGCGTCCTGCCCTGATCCTGGCGCCCAACAAGACGCTGGCCGCGCAGCTCTATGCCGAATTCAAGAAATTCTTCCCCGAAAACGCGGTCGAGTATTTCGTCTCCTACTACGACTATTACCAGCCGGAGGCCTATGTGCCCCGGACCGACACCTTCATCGAAAAGGAATCCTCGATCAACGAGCAGATCGACCGCATGCGCCATTCGGCGACGCGTTCGCTGCTCGAGCGCGACGACGTCATTATCGTCGCCTCGGTGTCCTGCATCTACGGTATCGGCTCGGTCGAGACCTATACGGCGATGACCTTCCAGATGCAGGTCGGCGACCGGCTCGACCAGCGCGCCCTGCTCGCCGATCTCGTCGCCCAGCAGTACAAGCGCCAGGACATCAATTTCGTCCGTGGCTCCTTCCGCGTGCGCGGCGACACCATCGAGATCTTCCCGGCCCACCTGGAAGACCGCGCCTGGCGCATCTCGATGTTCGGCGACGAGATCGAGTCCATCACCGAGTTCGACCCCCTGACCGGCCAGAAGACCGGCGAGCTGAAAAGCGTCAAGATCTACGCCAACTCGCACTATGTGACGCCGCGCCCGACCTTGAATCAAGCCATCAAGTCTATCAAGGAAGAGCTCAAGCTTCGCTTGCAAGAGCTTGAAAAGGCTGGCCGCCTGCTGGAGGCGCAGCGGCTGGAGCAGCGCACCCGCTTCGACCTGGAGATGCTGGAGGCGACCGGTTCCTGCGCCGGCATCGAGAATTATTCGCGCTATCTCACCGGACGCCAGCCGGGTGATCCGCCGCCAACCTTGTTCGAATACATTCCCGACAACGCGCTGGTCTTCATCGACGAAAGCCACGTTACCGTTCCGCAGATCGGTGGCATGTATCGCGGCGACTTCCGCCGCAAGGCGACGCTGGCCGAGTACGGTTTCCGCCTGCCCTCCTGCATGGACAACCGGCCGCTTCGCTTCGAGGAATGGGACGCCATGCGCCCGCTGTCGGTGGCGGTTTCGGCGACGCCGGGCGGTTGGGAACTCGACCAGTCCGGCGGCGTGTTCGCCGAGCAGGTCATCCGCCCGACCGGCCTGATCGACCCGCCGGTCGAGGTGCGTCCGGCCAAGAACCAGGTCGACGACGTCGTCGGCGAGATCCGCGACACGACCCGGGCCGGCTACCGCACGCTGGTCACCGTGCTGACCAAGCGCATGGCCGAGGACCTCACCGAATACCTGCATGAGAACGGCATCCGCGTCCGCTACATGCATTCCGATATCGACACGCTGGAGCGCATCGAGATCCTGCGCGATCTGCGCCTCGGCGCCTTCGACGTGCTGGTCGGCATCAACCTGTTGCGCGAAGGCCTTGACATTCCCGAATGCGGCTTCGTCGCCATTCTCGATGCCGACAAGGAGGGTTTCCTGCGTTCGGAAACCTCGCTGATCCAGACCATCGGCCGCGCCGCCCGTAACGTCGATGGCAAGGTCATCCTCTACGCCGACCAGATCACCGGCTCGATGGAGCGGGCGATGGCGGAGACCAACCGCCGCCGCGAGAAACAGATGGAGTGGAACGTCGCCAACGGCATCACGCCGGAATCGGTCAAGTCGCGCATCGCCGACATCCTCGACTCGGTCTACGAGAAGGACCATGTCCGCGCCGACATCTCGCAGTTCACCGACGATGCCGGGGCGATGATCGGCAACAACCTCAAGACCCATCTGGAGGCGTTGGACAAGCAGATGCGCGATGCCGCCGCCAATCTCGACTTCGAGAAGGCGGCGCGCGTCCGCGACGAGATCAAGCGGCTGCGCGAGATGGAGCTCGCCATCTCCGACGATCCGCTGGCGCGCGAGGTGGAAGGGCAAAGTCCTGCATCGGGCCGCGAAAAGGGCAAGCACAACAAGGGCGTCGCCAAGCATCGTACCGCCGAGGAGCAGGAGCGGTTCCGCAAGCTCGATGAAGCGCGTGCCGCCGAGGAAGCGGCCAAAGCTGCCCGGCCCAACCTGTTCCGCAAGCCGCATCTCGACGAGATGGGCGCCGACGGTGCCGTGCCGGTGAAGAAGCCGCTTTTCGCCAAGCCGTCGATCGACGACATGGGCCCCGGCACCGACATGACGACCCCGGCCGGCGCCGTCTCGCGTTCGCTGTTCAAGAAGCAGAGCGCGCAGGAAGCGCATGGTTCCGATTTCGGCATTCCCGGCGACCGCAGCAAACCGCTGTTCCGCAAGAACTCGCTTGACGAGATGACGGTGCGCCGCACCGAGAAGCCCGTCGAAGGCAAGAAGCCGGATAAGCCGCAGCCGATCTCCCCCCCGGGGGAGGAGATGTCCGGCAGGACAGAGGGGGGCGCGAAGGAACGCGGCGACAAACCCATCGTCCGCCAGCGCGCCGGCATCGGCTCCTACGAGGATCCAGCCGACGAGCGCCGCCAGAAACGCCGGCCGGGCAAGACTGGTCGGCCGGGGCAGTAGCGCCTTTTCCTTCTCCGCTTGTGGGAGAAAGAAAGTGCGGCCCACTTGCCCTCACCCTCGCCTTTGATGTAGTCGCTCGGCATACTCGAACGTCTGGAAAGGAGGGCTGCATGAACTACTATCACCATCGTCAGCGTGGCCCGATTTGTGCCCTGCGAGCTTGCTTGCAGGGCTGACCAGGACGGTCCGGGTTTTCCCGCTTCGATTTTTGGTCTGCCCTTCGTGGTGCCGCCGAGCGTGGCCTGATGGCCTGCCGGCGCACCGTCAAAGTGCATTGAGCCGCTAGAGCATGATCCCGAAAAATGGGAACCGTTTTTCGGGATCATGCTCCAACAAAGTCGGCAAGACCAGAGATATCGACATGGCCCTGATCAGCCTCAAATCCCTCGGCGTCACCATGAGTGCGCCGCTTTTTTCCAATCTCGACCTTATCATCGGCGCCGGCGACCGGCTCGGCATCGTCGCGGCCAATGGCCGTGGCAAATCCACCTTGCTCAAATGCCTGGCCGGCGAATTCGAAGCCACCACCGGCGACATCACCCGCTCGCGCGGCTTGCGCGTCGGCCATGTCGAGCAATCCGTCCCCGACGCGCTGCTCGACCGCAGCTTCCATGACGTCGTCGCCGATGCTTTGCCGCCCGAACAGCGCGGCAGAGAGCTCTGGCGCGTTGACGTGGTGCTGGATTCGCTCGACGTGCCGGAGGACATGCGCGAGCGGAGAATGCGCGCCTTGAGCGGCGGCTGGCAGCGGCTGGCGCTGGTCGCGCGCGTCTGGGTCACCGATCCGGACGTGCTCCTGCTCGACGAGCCAACCAATCATCTCGACCTTGCCAGGATCAGCCAACTCGAGACATGGCTCAACGCGTTGCCCCGCGAGGTGCCGGTGATCATCGCCAGCCACGACCGCGCCTTCCTCGACGCCACCACCAACCGCACACTGTTCCTGCGTCCGGAGGACTCACCGGTGTTCGCCTTGCCGTATTCGCGCGCCAGGCAGGCCCTCGACGAGGTCGATGCGGCGACGGCGCGGAAGTTCGAGCGCGACATGAAAATCGCCCAGCAGCTGCGCAAGCAGGCCGCCAAGCTGAACAATATCGGCATCAATTCCGGCAGCGACCTTTTGACGGTGAAGACCAGGCAGCTCAAGGAGCGGGCGGAGAAGCTGGAAGATGCGGCGGTGGCGGCTCACCGCGAACGCTCGGCCGGCGCGATCAGGCTCGCCAACCGCGGCACCCACGCCAAGGTGCTGGTCACGCTCGAGGACGCGGCGGTCGAAACCCCTGACGGCACGCTGCTGTTCAGGACCGGCAAGCGCCATATCTGCCAAGACGATCGCATCGTGCTGCTCGGCCGAAACGGCGTCGGCAAGACGCGCTTCATCGCGATGATCCGCGACGCCGTCGCCGCGCCAGGTTCGGTCGCGAACGTCAAGGTGACGCCCTCGACCGCGCTCGGCTACAGCGATCAGGCGTTGTCGGGCATCGATGGCGACGACACGCCGCTGGCGATGCTCTCGCGCCGCTTCGATGTCGGCGAGCAGCGCGCCCGTTCTCTGCTCGCCGGCGCCGGCATCGCCATCGAAATGCAGGAGCGGAAGATCGGCCTTCTGTCCGGCGGACAGAAATCGAGACTGATGATGCTGGTACTGCGGCTCATCCATCCCAATTTCTATCTGCTCGACGAGCCGACCAACCACCTCGATATCGACGGTCAGGAAGCGTTGGAGGACGAATTGCTGAAGCATCAGGCGAGCTGCCTGCTTGCCTCGCATGACCGCTCTTTCATCCGCGCCGTCGGCAATCGCTTCTGGCTGATCGACAGGCGGCGGCTGACCGAAGTCGACGACCCGGAAGCGTTCTTCCGCTCCGTCGCCGAAACGCCGAGCTGAGAGACGATACATCTGCCGGGCCAGCATTCGAAGCAACGCCGGCCCGGCAGGCTTTGCTGCCGGCCCGGCAATACTTTTCCATCTGCTAAAAAAGGAGCATCTTGAATTGCTCAGCCATGGAGGGAACGGGCCATGCGTGCAGTGGAAATCGTCAGCAATCTCTACAAAGCCTATGCGGACCGCGACATCGAGGGCGCCCTCGCCCATTGCGCCGAGGATGTCGTATTCCGCTGGATTGCCGATCCCCGGCAATCGCGTCATGCCGGCACCGCGCATGGCAAGCAGGAATTCCTCGCCAGGCTCCTGGCGCTCGACGATGACTTCGAATACCGGCACTTCGTCCCTGTCGAGATCATCGACGGCGGCGACAAGGTCGCCGCGCAGGTCGAAATCTACATGACACGCCGCGCCACCGGCGAGGAGTTCATCATGCGGACCGCCAATTTCTGGACGGTGCGCGACGGCGAGATCATCGAGATGGTGGAATATTACGATACCGCGCTGGCGGCGTCGGTGTTCTGAAAAAGATTGAGGCGATCTGTCGGATCGCCTGTTGCCGCCTCGTCCTTGGGATGCCGACACCGTGATGCCGGCATCAACCAGGGAGAACCAACATGTCGGTACTGTCATCCATCGGCCGCCTCGCCAACCGGTATGCCGCGGCGCGTGCCCGTCATCGCAGCGAGCGCATCCTGCTTTCGCTGCCCGCCGAGTTGCGCAAGGACATCGGCTTTCCGGAGATTTTCGAAACGCGGGAAAGCCGCCGTGCCGCCACCTTCTCGGCGAAGGTCATATAAAGTGGCATATCCAATGCGATTGTTCTCCGGTCGCCCCGGCTGCCGGGAACCGGCCCTTTAAGAAATTTTCGGGAGGCATGTAGGATCGCCGCCGGTTCGTCCGTCCTTGGGTGGCCAGATCAACCCCGTGAAGAGGAACACGAGAATGAACGACCAGACCCCGCCCCGCGCCAAGGTCCTTGGCGGATTGACTCCCTACCTGCAGGTCGACGGCGCCATCAAGGCCGCCGAATTCTACAAGAAGGCTTTCGGCGCGGAGGAAGTGTTCGCCTATCCGCCGGACGACAAGGGCCGCACCATGCACATCCATCTCTACGTCAACGGCTCGACGCTGATGCTGGGCGATGCCTATCCCGAGCACGGCCATCCGCACCAGGCGGCGCAGGGCTACACGCTGCAGCTCCATCTCGGCGGCGACGATATCGATGCCTGGTGGAAGCGCGCGGTCGATGCCGGCTGCGAGGTCGTCACCCCGCTGCAGGTGATGTTCTGGGGCGACCGCTGGGGCCAGGTGAAAGACCCCTTCGGCGTCGCCTGGGCGATGAACGCGCCGGTGAAGTGATTTCCTGGCGAGCAGCGGCGCCCGCCAATGGCGGGCATGTCGCGCTCACTCGCGCCGGGTCGCACCCCCGCCGGCCCGGCGCCTGATTTCAGCAAAGAGGAGTCCACCATGTCCTATGTCGATGGCTTCGTGCTCGCCGTGCCGAAGGCAAATCTTGATGCGTACAAGAAAATGGCTGCGAACGCCGGCGCCGTCTGGAAGGAGCATGGCGCGCTCGCCTACGTCGAATGCGTCGGCGACGACGTGCCCTATGGCGAGCTGACCTCGTTCCCGCGCGCCGTGCAGGCGAAGGACGATGAAATCGTCATCTTCGCCTGGGTCGTCTACGAGTCCAGACAGAGCCGCGACGCGGTCATGGCCAAGGTGATGGCCGACGAGCGCCTCAAGATGGACTGGTCTGCCATGCCGTTCGACGGCAAGCGCATGATCTTCGGCGGCTTCCAGCCGTTCGTGGAGCTTTGAGGAACTCGGCCCTTCGCTTCGTCATCCTATGACGAAGCCGAGAGGCTTCGCCCTGCTACGCTAGCTTATCCAGCAGCGGCTTCAGCCGGTCCCCATAACGCTTCCACAGATCGACCGAGCCCTGATACATCGGCTGGCGCACCTGCGCCGCCGATGCGGTACGCACCGGCCGGTCCGTCTCGTGGAACGACAGGACCTTGTCGTCCCAGGGCAGGCCGAGATACGCCATCAGCGCCCGCGTCTGCCCTTCCTGGTCGGCGACGAAATCCTCGTAGCGCACATCGTGCACGACGCCCGGCAGCACCTTGTGCCAGTGCGCCATGATGTCGGTGTAGAGGTTGTGGAAATCGGCGAGCTCGCCGAGATCATAGCCGTAGCGATGGCTGTCGCCGCGGAAATGCACCTTGAAGATCGACAGGCACGTCGCCGCCGCGTCGCGCGCGCAATGGACGATCTTGGCCTTCGGCAGCATCATGTGCAGGAAGCCGACCAGAAGGAAGTTGCCCGGCATCTTGTCGGTGACATGGCGGTACCCCGGATAGCGGGTATGCAGCATGTCGAGATAGGCCTGGCCGGCTTCGGCGAACGCCTTGCCGGGCATGTCGGCGACACCGGCCGGGAAGCCGCCCGGCATGTTCATCGGAAACTGCTTGCCGACGGCCGTCTTCAGGATGTTCAACTCGCCGGCACCAAGGACCTGCGGGTGGCTGGCGATGATCTGCTCGACCAGCGTGGTGCCGGAACGCGGCATGCCGACGACGAAGATCGGCGTGTCGTCGGAAATGCCGCTTGGCTTGTGCTTTTCGAAAAAGGCTGTGTCGAAGGCCGCCTTCATCGCCTCGAATTCGCCGCGCGTGCGCGCGGGATCGTAGTCGATCGCCTTGCGGCGGATGGCATTGCCCTCGGCGAAATAGTCGAAAGCGCGGCCATAGTCCTTGAGGTCGTCATTGACCTTGCCCAGGCCGAAGGAGAGCTGCATGCGCGCCAGGCTGCCCTGCGGCGCCTTGGCGTGCTCGGCCTCCATGCCGGAAAGCTCCTTGTCGCGCTCGGTCTGGCGCTTGACCTGCGTAAGCAGCAGCCAGGCCCTGGCCATGTTCGGGGCGATCGCCAGTGCCTGGCGGGCGAGATCGGTTGCCTCGTCGAGCTTGCCCTTCTCCATCATCGCGACGCCCAGCCCGTAGAGCAGCTCGGCGTCCTTCGGCCGGATCGACAGCGCCTCGCGGAACAGCTTGATCGCCTCGTCCAGCCGCCCGGCTTCCTGCAGCGTTTCGGCGAGACCGACACGCGCGCGGACATGGAACGGATTGCGGCCGATCGTGCCGCGATAGATCTCCTCGGCGGCGTCGAACTGCCCGAGCTGCGTCAACGACGAACCGAGATTGTCGCGCGCGGCCAGTTGGTCGGGCCGGATATCGACCGCGCCGCGGAAGAAATCGATCGCGGCGGCGACGCGCCCGAGGTCACGCATGACCGTGCCCATATTGTTGAGGAAGTCGGCATTCTCGGGTTGCAGCGTCACCGACTGCTCGATGAGATCGAGCCCTTCCTCGCTCCTGCCGGTCTGGTGCAGCAGCAATCCGAGGAAATGCAGCGCGGCGGCATGGTTCGGCTGCTGCCCCAGGACCTGCCGGTAGAGCGCCTCGGCCTCCTGGCGGCGCCCCGCCTGATGCAGTTGCAGCGCCTTTTGCACATACGGGTCGAGCGGGCTGGCCGAGCCACCTGGCCTGCCGCCGGCGTTTGCCGCTCTTCTGTGATCTTTGCTAATGGGAAACCTGCCGTATTTGTTGGTCCGCCGGACCTAAGCCATGCGGGTACGGGATTCAAGTGACGAATTAGACTCCACACGTTTGGCCGAGGCCCCGGCGGACATGACGCTTAAAATTCCATCGCCATTTCGAGGGTCAGCAAAAATATCATCTGTGGAAAGACGCTCGTTCTATGCCTTTGAAAGCTCGTCACAACCGTCCAAGGCCGTCTAAGATCGCTGCCGGCCGCACATTATGGATGTCAAATGTCAATCACCATTGAGACAGTTGAGAAGATTATCCCTGACGAAATCTTCTCACTCTTTAAGTCAGACGCTCAATATGCTCCGAGTGCTATCACAGCGGCAAATCGATTTTCAGAATGGTTTAAGGTTTCTGGAATTCCATTTTTTAAAAACTATACCGATCACTCCGAGAGGCACTCGCTAGAAGTTTTTAGCTCGGCGATGGAATTTATTTCAAGAGATTCGTTTCCCGTCGTTTCAGCAGAGGACATATCTGTTCTTCTTTGCTCTTGCTTCTGTCACGATTGCGGGATGCACCTAACCGAGAAGCAGTTTTTAAAGCTGGTAAATGAAAACCACATAAAAATATACAATAAGATCGATAAAATAACATGGCCAAGTCTATGGAAGAACTTCGTACAAGAGGCAAAAAGATTTAATCAGGATACCTTAATATCTATTTTTGGCGACATAGAACCAATACCAAATCTTCCCTCCAACATTCTCGACTTCACCGACAGGCAAAGGTTACTTGTTGGCGAATTTCTTAGAAGAAACCACCCGCAGTTGGCACACGATATCGCTTTAGGACTTAGCGAATATCTTTCTCTTCCGCAAATGCTGCCCGGATTCGACAACCGGATACGCGACTTAATTGGCTACATCGCCCGAAGTCATGGGATGGATTTGCGAACCACTTTCCCTTACATCGGTTCTGAATTTGATATTCGCGACTTCAATCGGATACATATCGTCTATTTGATGGGCCTGATTCGATTGGCCGATTACGCGCAAATTCAAGCGACCCGCGCGCCAACGCTTCGAACAATACACCCAATCAAAAGCCCTATCTCACAACGCGAATGGCGAGTTCACCAAAGCGTCATAAACATCACTCGAACTCACGACGACCCCGACGCAATCCTAATTGATAGCCGTCCGTCAAATGTTTCCGATTTCCTCAGGGTCAAGGGGTGGCTGACGGACCTGCAGTCAGAAATGGATAAAACGTGGGCAGTCCTGGGGGAAGTCTACGGTCGGCAAGAAGCATCGAGGTTGGATCGACTGCATCTGTCTGTCCGCAGAATCCGGAGCAATGTTCTTGAAAACTTTGCGTCCCCAGATTTTGTGCCCGATAGCATCTCATTCAAGGTTGCTGAAACCGAAATGCTTTCCCTACTTCTATCGCCGCTGTACGGCGACCACCCAGGCTACGGCGTTCGCGAGTTGCTCCAGAACGCTCGCGACGCGGTAATTGAAGCGAAGGCACTGGACACCCCACATTTAAAGAAAGAAATTGGAAAGATCGATGTTTTTCTGAATGTCAACGAGTCAACCGCTTCATTTCGAATTGTCGATAATGGAGTTGGAATGGATATCGACATACTCAAAAATTATTTCCTAAATGCAGGCGCGTCATACAGAACATCAAAGAGCTGGCAAGCAACCTATGTCGACGACGACGGCCATTCCACCATTGCACGTTCGGGCCGATTTGGTGTGGGCGCCCTTGCAGCTTTTTTGATCGGGCCAAAGATCTCAGTAAAGACGCGCCGTTGGAATGCAAACGATGCTATGGGCCATGAATTTTCCGCAGGTCTGCATGACAAGGAGATAGAGATAAAGCCAGCCAAGCGCGACATTGGATGCGAGATAGAAATCGAAACAGACTCTCATCGCGCAGGAAAGCTTTACGCGTACCTTAAGGATCATAAACATTACTATTCGTTCGACAAGTCATCGCCAAGAGTTGATATACATCTATCCGAAGATGGCGATGAAGAAATTATACATGTTGACGAAAATAATTCTGATCCGATAAACACATTTAACACCAATAAGTTTAAGAATGTTCGATGGGGGTTAAGCAATGAAAGAGTAGATCGACCAGATTTTGTAAACGGAATTGCCGTTAGACAAATCTCCGATAGCGGACCTTACTCATCAATAGATAGCCTATACGGACTTGGTGAGCTTTTTAACTCGCTATCTTTTGATAAAGACCGCGCATACTATGGGGATAGCTCCATCAAAAGAAGAAAGAAATTCTGGTTAACTCTAGAGGACCCCGACGCATTTGCGCCATTGAATCTTTCGCGGACGCAATTTAGCTCCTTTGATCAAGAAATAACGGATCACATAGACGATTTCCTATTCGAATCATTCGCTAGATCGGTCGACACGTTCCATAGCGAGATTAAAAGTATGAAAAAATTTGTCATAGGTGAGGAACACTCCCCGTATATTTATTTTGATCGAGGGGCATTTCTATTTAGAGGGCCGGACATAATTCCATATGATTACGATATAGTAAGGTCGACTGGAATACGGACGATCATGAATGTCGGCAAAACATACGACGGTTCACAAAATATTAATCAGAGGTTTGAAGATCAGTGGTTCTCGTGCAGGGGCATCCCGCCATCCTCCCCATCAACCCTATCACACAATTTTCGCGCAATGCGAGACTTAGTCCAATTCGGGGAATATGATTATATCGTTGGAGTAATGCCTATTGAATTGGCAGAAAGTCTGAAGAGCTTGGTCCGACCTACTCGTTGGATGGTTGATCTAGTGGACAGATCCGATGAAATCGAGAGATTCGGTAAAAGACACGCCATTGTGGAGATCGGAGAAAGAGTTGATTCCGTGTATAATAAGACGCTGCTAGCTTCTGAGGAAATTAGATCCGACCTGCTAGACGTTTATTATTCCGAATCTTCCGATTTTTCTTTTGAAGCCTACCGGGAAAAGGTAGAAATCAGAGGATGCTTTGCAGACCGATGGGCTAATTTTTTCCCCTCTCCAAGTGCTTAACTAACACGATATCAGCTCAACAGTCCTCTTCAGCACGGCCCGTCGCCGACGATGCGATAGTCCGCCGCGCGGGCCTCGCATGCGTTCGGGAAGGTGCGCACTTGCCCATGTCGCCTGGCGCAGACCGGCGCGTATTCGCGCGTGCAGAACGTCTGCTCCCCGCCGCCACCGCCTCCACCACCACCATCGCGGCAAGGACCGTCGCGCACGATGCGGTAGCCTTCCCTTTCGGCCAGGCAGGCATTGGCGAAGGTCTGGCGGTCGCCGCCGCGCCGCGCGCAGACCGGTTCGTATTGCATGGTGCAGAGCTGCGGATGCGGCCGGGGCGGCCGCGGGCGCGGCCCATCGTCGACGACGACAGTACAGGCTGCCAGCAGCGCGGACAGCATGAAAATGACGACGCCCTGCCGCGAGACCGCAAGAAACCGCATATGTCCCCCCTCCATCCTGACGCGTGATGCCGGCTCGCGATATACTCGCATCCCGCGCGGTAAACGCAACCATCGTTTGTGGAGCGCACGACCCATGGTCGCTACCCTCATTCTGGCCCATGCTTGGCCCGTCTCTGGCCGATGACCGGTGATGAGGCCGGGTCTATCGAGGCCCCAGCGTTGGACGCGCCGCGGGCCGCCCGCGAGCGTCGTCTTGCAAGCATCACGTTTCCGTGTAATAAAAATCATGTTCGGGCATTTGCGACCCGGAGAGCGGAACGTTTTGGACGACCTTTCCCCGATAAGTGTGAATCTCTGACAACCCCGTTTTTCGGCGGGGGGTTTGACCATGCGCGAATGCATGACCGCCGAAGCAACCACCGGGATTTGCCCGAGGCGCGAGGCAGCGGGCGAACCACAAGACTGACACGGGTGAAGGAGTTTCCCCAATGGCCCAGACCGGTACCGTAAAGTTCTTCAATGCCACCAAAGGCTTCGGCTTCATCACGCCGGATGGTGGCGCCAAGGACGTGTTCGTCCACATTTCCGCGATCGAGGCCTCAGGCCTGCGTACGCTGGTCGACGGCCAGAAGGTCACCTTCGACGTCGAGCCGGACCGCATGGGCAAGGGCCCGAAGGCGGTCAACCTGCGCGCCGCCTGATCCCCGCAACAGCCTTATCCTTGCGGATGCAATGGTGCGGCAGGATCATGAACCGGCTTCTGCACAGGCCTGAAATTGCGAAGGCGCGACCGAGACGGTCGCGCCTTTTTTGTGCGCAAATGCTTGGATCGGCAGGCGAAAACTTTCTCTTGCCGATAGCGCTAAAATAAAGGACAAATTTCCTCTCGGGCAGTTTGCCGGCCCGAGACTTGACTTGATGGGATCAAAGGAGTTTCCCATGCCGCAGACCGGCACCGTCAAATTCTTCAACCATGCCAAGGGCTTCGGCTTCATCACGCCCGATGATGGCGCGAAGGATGTCTTCGTCCATATCTCGGCTGTGCAGGCGTCGGGCCTTCCCGGTCTTGAGGATGGGCAGAAAGTGACATTCGACACCGAGCCGGACAAGCGCGGCAAGGGTCCGAAGGCCGTCAATCTGTCGATCGGCTAAGCCGGCCCACGACGGATCCGACGGAGGCCTTTCAGGCGGGACCGCTCCCGCCCGGAATGGATCGTGCCCAGGCCCGGAAAAGTCGCCCCGGCTTCAAAAAAATCGCCCAGGCTCCAAAAGTCGCCCGGGCTTGAAAATCGGCAAGCCACGAAAAATCGTTTGCGCCGACTTCCGTTCAGCCTCCGTTCAGCCACGGTCTTCTATTAACCTTTGCTAAAGCCGGTCCGTATCCCCCGAAAAAATGCGCGGGCCGGCGCGAAGGAGACCGAAAATGAATAGCTTTCTCAAGACCGCCATCCTGAGCGTTGGCATTGCCGCGACCACCTTGGCCACCTTCTCGGCGGCCAATGCCGACGACTGGCGCTGGCACCATCACCGCAGTCACGGCGGTGACGCCCTTGCTGCCGGCGTCGTCGGCCTCGCGGCGGGCGCCCTGATCGGCAGTGCGCTCAGCAACCCTGGGCCGCGCTATTACGACCCGGCCTATGATGACGGCTATTATGTCGACCGGCCGGTGCGTCGCTACTACGTGCAGCAGCCGCGTGTCGTCTATGCCGACCGCTACGCCGAACCGTGGACCCGCGGCTGGTACGAGTATTGCTCGGATCGCTACCGCAGCTTCAATTCGCGCACCGGCACCTTCACCGGCAATGATGGCGCCCAGCATTTCTGCGTTGCTAATTAAGAAAACCAGGGTTCCCTGCCCCGGGCAAAAGCGCCGCCTCCAGCGGCGCTTTTTCTTTGCCTGCGGGGTCAGGTCAGAAACGGATTGGTCCGCCGCTCGTCGCCAAAGCGGCTGCCCGGGCCATGGCCGCAGATGAAACCGATGTCGTCGCCAAGCGGCAGAAGCTTGTCCTTGATCGAGGCGATCAGCGCGGCATGGTCACCGCCGGGCAGATCGGTGCGCCCGATCGAGCCCCGGAACAGCACGTCGCCGACATGCGCGAACTTGGCCGCCCGGTTGTAGTAGACGACATGGCCCGGCGCATGCCCCGGGCAATGCAGCACCTCGAACCGATGGCCGCCGAAGGACACGACCTCGCCTTCGGTCAGAAAACGGTCCGGCACGCAATTGCGCACCGGGTCGGTGAGGCCGAAGCGCTTGGCCTGGTTCTCGAGATTGGCAAGCAGTGGCTTGTCGGCCTCGTGCGGGCCGATGATGTCGATGCCCAGCGCATCCTTCAGTTCCATCGCGCCGCCGGCGTGGTCGATATGGCCGTGCGTGATCCAGATCGCGCCGGCGGTGATGGCATTGTCCTTCAGCACCGACAGTATTTTGTCGACATCGCCGCCGGGATCGACGACGACGCCGTTCCTGTCGTCCATGTCGAACAGGATGGTGCAGTTCTGCTGGAAGAGCGTGACCGGCACGATGCTGGCATTGAGCTGACCCATGGCTTTCCTTCCCCACCGGTTTCCTTCGAAGTGTCGCCTGATGTAGACAGCCCGGCGAACCTCGTCCACCATTGTCCGAACTTCGGGAGGAAATGCGCGGCCGAGGCGGCCGCCGGCCATGTTCCCAAAAGGAATGGGCGGCCAAGGCCGCCGGCCATGTTCCCAAAAGGAATGGGCGGCCAAGGCCGCCCATGGCAAAGGTCCGAAAGAACCCGACCTATTTCTTCATCGCATTCATGACCGCGCCGATGATGCCGGTCAGGATCGCGCCACCACCAACGCCGCCGAGGAGGTTCTTCAGGTCGAGCGCGCTGCCGATGCCACCCGCCGCCGCTGCCGCGTCAACGCCGCCGCCGCCGAGCAAACTGCCGAGAATGGCCGCGCCGCCGACGCCGCCGATCGCGCCGCCGAGGATTTTGGTGACTTGGCCCATCGCCGCCTGCTTCAGCGCCGCGCCAACCGCCTGGCCACCGATAACGCCGGCAATTACCTGTACAACGATCTGGATAATCGTGTTGCTGTCCATGTAACTAGTCCCTCCATAGCCGCCAGCCTCCTCGGGCCGACGCCATCATGAGACGCTGAATTGTTTGAAAGTCAAATGCGCGGGCGCTTAAATAAAAAGGGCGGCTCGAAAACCGCCCCTATTGCACAAAAAAGCTGTGACTATCGCTATTCTGCAGCGATTGCGTGCTTCGGCTGCACCGCGGCGGAATAGTCATTCATCAACGTCTTGGCGATCTCGCCGACCTCGAATCGGTATGGACCGATCTCGGAAACCGGCGTGACCTCGGCGGCGGTGCCGGTGAGGAAGCACTGCTCGAAACCTTCGAGTTCCTCCGGCATGATGGCGCGCTCGATCAATTCGAAACCGCGGTCCTTCGCCAGGCCGATCACCGTGCGGCGGGTTATGCCGTCGAGGAAGCAGTCGGGCGTGGGCGTATGGATCTTGCCGTCCTTGACGAAGAAGATGTTGGCGCCGGTGGCTTCCGCCACCTGGCCGCGCCAATCGAGCATCATGGCGTCGGCGTAGCCCTTGGCCTCGGCGGCGTGCTTGGACAGCGTGCAGATCATGTAGAGGCCCGCGGCCTTCGACTTGGACGGCGCGGTGCGCGGATCAGGGCGGCGCCATTCGGCGACATCGAGGCGAATGCCCTTGAGCTTCTGCGCGGCGTCGAAATAGCTCGGCCACTGCCAGATGGCGATGGCGCAGTTGATACGGTTGTTCTGCGCCGAAACGCCCATCTGCTCGCTGCCGCGCCAGGCGATCGGGCGCACATAGGCGTCCTGGAAACCCTGTTTCTTCAACAGCGTGCGGCAGGCCTCGTCGATCTCGGCGACCGGATAGGGAATCTTGAAGCCGAGCAGGCGCGCCGATTCATGCAGGCGCTCATTATGTTCGGTCAGCTTGAAGATCTGGCCGCCATAGGCGCGCTCGCCCTCGAAGACGGCGCTGGCATAGTGCAGGCCATGGGTCAGCACATGGATCTTGGCGTCGGCCCATTTGACGAACTCGCCGTTCATCCAGATGAAGCCGTCCAATTGATCGAAGGGAACGGATGCCATGGAAACCTCCCGCGGGCGAGTGCCCGCAAATCGTTGTGTTTTAAAGCCTTTCGTACCGGCCCCGCCACAGGATCCGAAAGACTAGCCAATGCTTGAAAGCGTAGGCGGATATTCAATCCGTGGCAAACTCAGGAAGTTCCAGAAAAACGGCTTCCCCTTGCCTTTTCGTTCGCAATCCGCCGAAAAGCTTGTCAAAAATTATCATTGTTCGGAAATTACGTCAATAGTACTGACATAATTCCCCGCCTCGCATGGAGAAATGATGACGAGCCCCGCAGCCGGTAAACCGATCAGGACGGCGATCGCCGATGAGGACGGCATCGACTTCGCCATCATTGAACTGTTTTTCTTCGCCTATCGCGATTTCACCTCCGATCCGGACCAGATCCTGGCCGATTACGGCTTCGGCCGCGCCCATCATCGCGTGCTGCACTTCGTCAACCGCAGGCCGGGCCTCACCGTCGCCGAACTGCTCGATGTGCTGAAGATCACCAAGCAGAGCCTCGCGCGGGTTTTGAAGCAGTTGATCGACACCGACCATATCGTCCAGGTGCAGGGTCCGCGCGACCGCCGGCAGCGCGAGCTCTATCCGACCGCCAAGGGTCGCGCCTTGGCCTTGGCGCTGGCACGGCCACAGTCACGCCGCATCCGTGCGGCATTGGAGGATTCCGGAACCACCGAACGCGCCACGATCGAGCGCTTCCTGGAAGCGATGGTCAATCCGGAACTAAGAGCGCAGATCGACATTGTGCCTGCGCAAACATCGGGGAAGAACCATGGAGACCATTGAGAAGGTTGATCATCCGTCAGCGCCCGACGATGACGCGCCGCATCTCCTGGTCGTCGACGACGACACGCGTATCCGCAACCTGCTCAAGCAGTATCTGTCCGAGAACGGTTTTCGCGTCACCGTGGCCGGCAATTCCGGCGAGGCCAGGCGCAAGCTCGCCGGCCTCGACTTCGACCTTCTGGTGCTCGACGTGATGATGCCGGGTGAAACCGGCGTCGACCTCACCAAGGCGCTGCGGGCGGAGAAGAACGTGCCGATCCTGATGCTGACGGCGCTGTCCGAGACCGACAGCCGCATCACGGGGCTGGAAGCCGGCGCCGATGACTACCTGCCGAAACCGTTCGATCCGCGCGAGCTGATCCTGCGCATCAACAACATCCTGCGCCGTGGCGGCCCGGCGGCGACGCCGAAGGTGGAGCAGCTGGTGTTCGGGCCCTACACGTTCCAGATCGCCAAGCGCGAATTGAAGCGCGGCGGCGAGGCGCTTAAGCTGACCGACCGCGAGCAGGAGATCCTCGCGATCTTCGCCGCGCGGGCGGGCGAGACCATACCGCGCCATGAGCTGGTGGGCGATGAATCGGATGTCGGCGAGCGCACCATCGACGTGCAGATCAACCGGCTGCGCCGCAAGATCGAGCGCGATCCGTCCAATCCGGTGTGGCTGCAGACGGTGCGCGGTATTGGGTATCGGCTCAGCGTCGAATAAGCTACCGTCGAAGGCCCTTTGCTGAACGGCCATCGACGAGCGGAAGGCGAATGGCGACCACGCAACTGGACAAGCCGAAAGGAAGCGGTCTCGGCGATCTCGCATTGCGGACGCTGAGGGCGATGCCGCGCGCCTGGAACCGGTTCTGGCGCCTGGTCGCGCTCTATATGCCGAAGCGGCTTTACGCCCGCTCGCTGATCATCGTGATCGCGCCGATGATCCTGCTGCAGTCGGTGGTCGCCTTCGTCTTCATGGAGCGCCATTGGCAGACGGTCACGCAGCGCCTGTCGCAGGCGACTATCTCGGATATAGCGGCCGTCATCGACATGATGGAGACCTATCCGCACGACGCCGATTACGCCAACATCATCCGCATCGCCCAGGACCGCATGCAGTTGAAGGTGGATCTGCTGCCGCCAGATCCGCTGCCGCCGCCCGGCCCGAAACCGTTCTTCTCGATCCTCGACGAGGCCTTGTCGTCGGAGATCACGAAGCAGATCAACCGCCCGTTCTGGATCGACACGGTCGGAAACTCCAACGTCGTCGAGGTTCGCGTCCAGCTTGAAGGCAAGGTGCTGCGCGTCTTCGTGCGGCGCAGCCAGGCTTATGCCTCCAACACCCACATCTTCCTGATCTGGATGGTCGGCACCTCGCTGGTGCTGTTGATGATCGCCATCCCCTTCCTGCGCAATCAGATCAGGCCGATCCTGACGCTCGCCGAGGCCGCCGAGAGTTTCGGCAAGGGTCGGCCGATGCCGCGCGATTTCCGCCCGCGCGGCGCCGAGGAAGTCCGTCGCGCCGGCTTCGCCTTCATCCAGATGCGTGAGCGCATCGAGCGCCAGATCGAGCAGCGCACCGCGATGCTGACCGGCGTCAGCCACGACCTCAGGACCATCCTCACCCGCTTCAAGCTGCAACTGGCGCTGGCCGGCGGCAAATCCGAGACCAAGGCGGCGCTGAACCAAGACATCGACGACATGCAGTCGATGCTGGAGGGCTATCTTTCCTTTGCCCGCGGCGAGGGTGCGGAGGACACCGGCCGTTTCGATCTCGAAACCTATTTCCAGAAACTCGGCGAGGAAGCCCAATTGCGCGGCTGCAAGCTCACGACGACGCTGACCGGCGATCCGACGGTGCATGTGCGGCCGAACGCCTTTGCCCGTTTGCTGTCGAACGTCATCGGCAATGCCTTCCGCTATGCCAAGACCGTCGAGGTCCACGCCAATCACGGCCGCGGCTCGCTCACCGTCATCATCGACGACAACGGCCCCGGCATCGCGCCCGACAAGCGCGAAGAGGTTTTCAAGCCTTTCCTGCGGCTCGACGAGGCGCGCAACCTCGACGCCAGCGGCACTGGACTTGGCCTGTCGATCGCCCGCGACATCGCCCGCAGCCACGGCGGCGACATCGGTCTCGAGGACAGCCCGCTCGGCGGCCTGCGCGCCGTCATCAAGGTTCCTGCCTAGCCCGAGCATGATCCCGAAAAGTGAAAGCCGGTTTTCGGATAAGATCATGCTCGATCAAAAAAGCAGCTTCATCCGCCCGTCATGAAATCATGGTCAAGAGCGCGCATGAAGCGCGCGACCTTCGTTGATTCGGCCCTGCCGCCCCGCTTCGATCCCGTGCCCGCCCGGGTGCGCTGGAGCGAGGCGCGAGCTGCTGCCTGGCTGCCGTTCCGGCACCACGCCGGCGCGACCAGGAACTATCGCGGCAAAGGACCGTCATGCGCATCGGGATCGCCATGCGGATCCTGATGGTCACCGACGCATGGCGGCCCCAGATCAATGGCGTGGTGCACACGCTGGAACGTCTCACCGAGGCGCTGAAACCTTTCGACGTCGAGCTCGATTTCCTGACGCCGAACCTCTTTCGCACCTTGCCGATGCCGACCTATCCCGACATCCGGCTCGCGTTGACGACGCCGGGCCATGTCGCGCGTATGATCGACGCCGCCAAGGCTGACCACATCCACATCGTCACCGAAGGTCCGCTCGGCATCATGGCGCGCCGCCATTGCCGAAGGATCGGCCGCCCCTTCACCACCAGCTACCACACACGCTTTCCCGAATATCTCAGCGCCCGCCTGCCGGTGCCGGAGAGCTGGGCCTACAATTGGCTGCGCGACTTCCACAATTCGGGACAGGGCACGCTCGTCGCGACGCAATCGCTGGCGGACGATCTCGCGGCGCGTGGCTTCAACAAGCTGAGGCCCTGGACACGCGGCGTCGACACCGACCATTTCCGGCCCGACAAGCGCAAGGAAACCGGCTTCCCCCGCCCGGTTTTCCTGTGCGTCGGCCGCGTCGCGATCGAAAAGAACCTGACCGCCTTCCTCGATCTCGATTTGCCCGGCAGCAAGGTTATCGTCGGCGAAGGACCGGAGCTGGCAAAGCTCAAGGCGCGCTATCCCAAGGCGAATTTCCTCGGCCACCGCCCGAACGACGAACTGGCCGAGATCTATGCGTCGGCCGACGTCTTCGTCTTTCCGAGCCGCACCGACACCTTCGGCAATGTCATCATCGAGGCGCTGGCCAGCGGAACGCCCGTCGCCGCCTATCCAGTGACCGGCCCGATCGACATTGTCGGCGATGGCGTCGGGGGGGCCGTATCGAACGATCTGGGCGAGGCGGCGATGAAGGCGCTTCACGTCGATCGCGCCGAGGCACGCCAGCGCGCGAGGCGCTACAGCTGGCAGGCCTGCGCCGAAATGTTCCTCGACGTGGTCGACGAAGCGCTGGGAATGCCAAGCAAACGCGCCGATCAGGATCAGCTGGCTCCAGGTCGCCCCAGGCTCGTCCTAGAATAAACGCCCGCCGTCCGGCACCTTGCGTTCGATGGCGCCGAGCACGACCGCGCCTTCTTCATCGGGAAAGCCAAGCGTCAGCACCTCCGACATGAACGGGCCGATCTGGCGCGGCGGGAAATTGACCACCGCGAAGACCTGGCGGCCGATCAGCGTTTCCGGCGCGTAGTATTTGGTGATTTGCGCCGACGACTTCTTCACCCCGATCGCCGGACCGAAATCGATCTTCAGCTTGATCGCCGGCTTGCGCGCCTCCGGAAACGGCTCGGCCTCGACGATCGTGCCGGCACGGATGTCGATACGGTCGAAATCGGCAAAGCTGATCTCCGGCTTGCGCCCGCTGCTGGAACTCATCGGCGATATCGGCCTGGCTCAGGCGTTTCCATGGGTCTCGAAGAGCACGCTGGAGAGCGCGTCCTTGGCCGATGTACCCGACCAGACGACGAACTGGAAGGCCTGGAAATAGCATTCGCATGCCTCTAACGCCGACGACAGAAGCACCTCGACCTGCTGGCTCGAGGGCTCGACCCCACCGGCAAGCAGCAGCGACTGCCGGAACATGATCGCGCCTTCCTGTTCCCACAGATCGAAGTGGCCGAACAGCATCTGTTCGTTGATCAGCGACAACAGCCGCATCACTTCCAGCGCGCGCGTTTCCGGCACCTTGATGTCGAAGGCGCAGGCCAGATGCAGCGCCTCGAAATCCTCCATCCAGGAGAAGGAGACATGGTAATCGGTCCAGCTGCCGGCCACCGAAATCGAAATCTCGTCGTCGCCGGCGCGCTCGAAGGACCAGTCGTTGTTGTGGGCCACCTGCTCGATGACATCCACCGGGTGGATTTCGCGGGAGAATTCGAGTTCGAGGAGTTCCATGAATGCTTCCTGTGTTCAGGGGAGCGCCACACGCTCCGCGGGGCACACACGACGAACAATCTTGTCTAGAACTCGGACGGTCAGGACTTCCCAACGCAAAGACCCAACCGGACCCCACCGCCCGGCGCATGACCCTGCTTCGAATCATGCAACAAATTCAGTCTATTGATCGGGAGTCGCGTGAACAGCCCAATTTTTCGCACTGCGTCATCCGCATGTGGAAAGGTGGCTGTCACAGAGATTCATGCAATGCCGGTAAGCGATTCACGGCAAAGCGATTTTTCGGATCGCGCTATGTGGAAAAGTTTAACGATTATTTTTTTGCGCGGGGCTTTGCAGCACCCGTAGGTGCGGCTTGTCCGGTCAGTTCGGCAAGCTTGGCCTCGAGCGCCTCGACGCGCGTCGCCAACTGGATGTTGTCTTCCCTCGCCTTGACCGCCATCTCGCGAACGGCCTCGAACTCTTCGCGCTGCACGATATCCATGGAGTTCAGCATGCGCTCGGCCTGAGCCCGGAACGCCGTCTCCACTTCGCGCCGCACGCCCTGCGCGGCACCCGCGGCGTCGGTCATGATCTTTGCGAATTCATCGAGAATGCGGTTCGGTCCGGTCGACATGGCAGATCCTCGCTTTTGTCGCTTTGACGTAGTGGCGAGCGCCGCGGAATGCAAGAACGTTAAGGGTTGATGCGTCCTGTGCGTTGCTATGGCGCATGGCGGTGAATTGCCTTATGCAAAGCTCCGCAAGCGCCCCCGACTGTACTTGAGGGCACCCAATCGCCTAGTGTGCCAATCGCCTAGTGTGTTGCGTATTGCTTCAGCGCTCTTCAGTCCAGGGTCAACCAATGGCAACGCCCCCACGCCGACCGACAAATCCGATGGCCGCCGCGGAAGCCGCCTTCAAGCCAGTCAAAAAACCGGCGCCCCCGATTCGCGAGCCCGCCACCGCGCCAAACGTCAGAGAGCTTGTTTCGATCAGGATCGATCGAGCTGTGCTGGACCACTTCCAGGAAGATGGTCCCGGCTGGCAGGACAGGATCAACGACGCTCTAAGGCAAATTGTCGTCGGCAAGCCACCGGTTTAAGACCACCTCTGTGACAATCAAGGCAATCACCACCTTGCCTTGACCCTGCCAAAACCCTGCCGCATGGTCCGCGCCCGACAGACGACCGCAACCGGGAGACCCCAGTTTGAGCGAATATTTCCTGCTGCCGCTGGCCTCCCTGCCCTTCCCCAACATCGATCCGGTCATCGTCAACATCGGGCCGCTCGCGGTGCACTGGTACGGCGTCGGCTATATCGTCGGCATCCTGTTCGCCTGGTGGTACGCCAAGCGCCTCGTCACCAATTCTCGCCTCTGGCCGGACGGCCGCCTGCCGATGAAGCCCGAGGACCTCGACGACTTCATCGTCTGGGCGGCGATCGGCGTCGTGCTCGGCGGACGTACCGGCTACGTGCTCTTCTACGACCTGCCGCGCTACATCGCGCATCCGCTCGACATCTTCGCCGTCTGGCAGGGCGGCATGTCGTTCCATGGCGGCCTTCTCGGCGTCATTCTCGCCATGACGCTGTTTTCGCTCAAGCGCCGCATCCACACCTGGACATTGTTCGATGTGGTGTCGGCCGGCGTGCCGGTTGGGCTGGGCCTGGTCCGTGTCGCGAACTTCATCAATTCGGAGCTCTGGGGCCGGCCTTCGGACGTGCCATGGGCGATCGAATTCCCCAATGGCGGACCCTTCACTCGCCACCCTAGCCAGCTCTACGAGGCCTTGCTCGAAGGCCTGGTGCTGTTTCTGGTGCTGCGCTTCCTCACCCATTCGCGCCTCAAGCTGAAAACGCCGCGCTTCGTTGGCGGCGCCTTCATCTGCGGCTACGGCCTGTCGCGCATCTTCGTCGAATTCTTCCGCGAGCCCGACCAGCAGCTCGGCTACCTGCTCGGCACCAACTGGCTGACCATGGGCATGATCCTGTCCACGCCGATGGTGCTCGCCGGCATCTGGGCCATGGTCACCGCAAAGCCGATGGCGCAACCGCGGACGGCATGACCCGGCTGAAGGAGCGCATCAAAGGCCTGATCGGCGCGACGGGGCCGATCCCGGTCAGCGAATATATGGCGCTCTGCCTGTTCGATCCCGACGCCGGTTACTACACCACGCGCGAGCCCTTCGGCGCCGCCGGCGACTTCATCACCGCGCCCGAGATCAGCCAGATGTTCGGCGAGCTCGTCGCGGTCTGGCTCTACCGGGCCTGGCAAGGTGCCGGCCGGCCATTGCCCGCGACCTTCGCCGAGATCGGTCCCGGCCGCGGCACCTTGATGAAGGACATGCTGCGCACCTGGTCGCGGCTCGACCCGGCACTTACCGGCAAGGCCTCGTTTGCCCTCATCGAGACCAGCCCGCGCCTTGTCGAAATCCAAAGAGAGACGCTTGCCGGCCAAGACGCAAAGCTGGACTGGTATCAGACCGTCGACACGCTGCCGCGGCAGCCGCTTTTCATCGTCGGCAACGAACTCTTCGACGCAGTGCCGATCCGGCAGTTCGTGCATGTCGGCGAAAGCTGGCGCGAGCGCATGGTCGGCCTCGACGACAATGACGAGCTGCGCTTCTTTGCCGGCGCGGGCTCGCTCGACCCCACGCTGTTGCCCGAAGATGCCTCCAACGCGCCCGAAGGCGCGATCGCCGAAGTGGCGCCGGCCCGTGTAGCACTGATGTCGGCGATCGCGGCGCGCATCGCTGCCCAGGGCGGCGCGGGCCTCTTTATCGACTACGGCTATTTGCAGCCTGGCATCGGCGACACCTTGCAGGCCTTGCGCCGGCATCGGCGTGAAGACGTGCTGGCCGGCCCCGGCGAGGCCGATCTCACATCTCATGTCGATTTCGCCGCCCTTGCGACAGCGGTCCATCCTCATGGGCTTCGTGTCGAGATGACGACACAGGGAGAATTCCTGCTTGGCATGGGCTTGATCGAGCGCGCCGGCGCGCTCGGTGCGAACGCTGATGAGCAAGCCCGTCAAGCCATCTCCGACGCGGTCGAACGCTTGGCCGGCCCCGACGCGATGGGCGAGCTTTTCAAGGTTATGAAGATCCTGCCGGCGACGAGAGCTGCTTGAGCCGGCGGGCGCGTCCTGCCGCCTGGCCCTCTTTGTCGTCCGAACTTCGCCTTGACGAAACCGCCTTGCACGGACGACAAACCCAACCATGCTGAATCAGACCAGACCAGATCCAGTACGCTCGCCGCTGCTTGAAAAGGCGCAAGGCATGCGCCACGGCTATTTCACCCGCATCGGCGGCGTCTCCGACGGCATCTATCGGGGGCTCAACATCGGCACGGGCTCCAGCGACGATCAGACACTGGTCGCCGAGAACCGGCGGCGCGTTGCCGACTGGATGGGGGTGCCGGCCGATCACCTGTTGACAGCGCACCAGGTCCACTCGCCGGATGTCATTGTGGCCAGGGAACCCTTCGCGGGCCCTCGCCCGAAGGCCGATGCCATCGTCACCGACCATCCGGGCATCGCCATCGGTGCCTCGACCGCCGATTGCGGGCCGGTGTTGTTTGCCGATGCCGAGGCGCGCATCATCGGTGCCGCCCATGCGGGCTGGAAAGGCGCCTTCACCGGCGTGCTCGAGAACACCATCCTTGCCATGGAAGGCCTCGGCGCCCGCCGCGAGCGCATCGTCGCCGTGCTCGGTCCTTCCATCGGCCCCGACAATTACGAGGTCGGGCCGGAATTCGTCGCCCGCTTCGTCGAGGCCGATGCCGACAACCCCCGCTATTTCAGGCCATCGAAGACCGCCGGCCGCTCGATGTTCGACCTCAACCAATATACGGTCGACCGGCTGCGCAAGGCCGGCGTGACCGCCGAGGGCCTTGGCCGCTGCACTTACGCGGAAGAAGACCTTTTCTATTCCTACCGGCGCACCACACACCGCAAGGAAGCGGATTACGGGCGCCAGGTTTCGGCAATCGTCCTGGAGAAAGAGTAATGGCGCTGCATTTCGAACGATCGGAATTCGACGCGCGGCGCGACCGGCTGCTGATCGAGATGGCCGAGAAGAAGCTCGACGCCGTGCTGTTGTTCGCGCAGGAGAGCATGTACTGGCTGACCGGCTACGACACGTTCGGCTTCTGCTTCTTCCAGTGCCTGGTGGTGAAGGCCGACGGTTCGATGGTGCTGCTCACCCGTTCGGCCGATCTCAGGCAGGCGCGCCAGACCTCGACCATCGAAAACATCGTGCTGTGGACCGATCGTCAGGGCGCCAACCCGGCGATCGACCTGCGCAACCTGCTCAACGACCTCGATCTGCTCGGCGCCCGCATCGGCGTCGAATACGACACCCATGGCCTGACCGCCTACAACGGCCGCCGCCTCGACGAGCAATTGCAGACCTTCGGCCAGATCGCCGATGCTTCCGGCATCGTCGGCCGCCTGCGCCTGTTCAAGAGTCCGGCCGAAATCGCCAAGGCGGAAAAGGCCGCCAATCTTTCCGACGACGCGCTGGACGCCGCCCTGCCCCTGATCAAGCAGGGCGGCGACGAAGGGCTCATCCTTGCCGCCATGCAGGGCGCGGTCTTTGCCGGCGGCGGCGACTATCCCGCCAACGAGTATATCATCGGCTCCGGCGCCGATGCCTTGCTCTGCCGCTACAAGGCCGGCCGCCGCAAGCTCACCAAGAACGACCAGCTGACGCTCGAATGGGCCGGCGTCTTCCACCACTATCATGCTCCCATGATGCGCACCGTTTTGACCGGCAAGGTGTCGAAACGTCACCAGGAATTGTTCGACGCTTCCCGTGCCGCCCTGCTCGCGGTCGAAAAGGCGATGACGCCGGGCAACACGTTCGGCGACGTCTTCGACGCGCATGCCCGCACGCTCGAAGCGCACAATCTGACCAAGCATCGGCTGAATGCCTGCGGCTATTCGGTCGGCGCCCGCTTCACGCCGTCTTGGATGGACATGCCGATGTTCTACCAGGGCAACACGGAACCGATCGCACCCAATATGACGCTGTTCGCGCATATGATCATCATGGACTCCGAGACCGAGAGCGCAATGACGCTCGGCCGCACCTACCTCACCACGGAATCGGCGCCGAAGCCGCTGTCGCGCCATGATCTCGACTTGATCGTGCAGTGAATCCATAATGGTTGGTTCACGCGGGGGCGTTCGCCAGTAGGGAGTTTTCAGGCAAATGAGACGATCGCGGGTGACGACCGTGTCATTGCTTGCGGCGCTGGCGCTTGGCGCCTGCACCAACGCCAAGGACGTACTGGAACCTTCGGCCATCACCCCGCCGGCGAGTTCGGCCCTGTCTTTGCCTGCCCCGCAGGGTTCATCGACAACGGCCACGTCTCCGACCACGACCGCGCCCGCCCCCTCGCCCGCGCCTTCCATCGCAGCGTCGCCCGCGACACGCGCAACGCCGGCACAGACCGCCGCCCTCGCCAGGACGCGGCTGCAGGTGGCGCCGATCGTCGGCGCCACGGTGGAGGCCGCGGCGCCCCTGACGGCGGAACTGCAGACCCGAGCCCGGCAGCGCGGCCTGACGCTTGTCGGCAGCACGGACCAGACGGCTACGCATGTGCTGAAAGGCTATTTTTCGACGATGTCCGAGGGCAAGGACACGACCGTGATCTATGTCTGGGACATCTACGACCCCTCCGGCAATCGCCTGCACCGCATCAATGGCCAGCAGAAGGCGCCTGCGGCCGGCAGCGGCGAGGGCTGGCCCACGGTGGCGCCCGCGACCATGCAGGCCATCGCCGACCAGACGATCGACCAGTTCGCCGCCTGGCTCGGCGGCGGCGCCGGTTGACCGAACTGTTGCCGGCTTGCGATGTTTTCCGTGTTTGTTGCGGTCGCCGGAAGGATTCCCCACAACGAGGCTTGCAATACCGGCCCGGCCCGCTAAAAGCCCGCATAAAAGGCTTATGAGAGTCTCTCCGGCCTCTCCATCCTTCACCAGGAACGGTGCATGAAGCTTTTCGCGGGCAATTCCAACCGGGTGCTGGCCGAAGCGGTCGCTCGCTATCTCAACATCCCGCTGGGGAAGGCCAGCGTCAGGCGCTTCGCCGACCAGGAAATCTTCGTCGAGATCCAGGAAAACGTGCGCGGCGAGGATGTCTTCATCCTGCAGTCGACCTCTTATCCGACCAATGACCATCTGATGGAACTGCTCATCATGATGGACGCCTTCATGCGCTCCTCGGCACGACGCATCACGGCGGTCATCCCCTATTTCGGCTATGCGCGGCAGGACCGCCGCGCCTCCGGCCGCACGCCGATCTCGGCCAAACTGGTCGCCAACATGATCACCCGCGCCGGCGCCGACCGCGTGCTGACGCTCGATTTGCATGCCGGCCAGATCCAGGGTTTCTTCGATATCCCGACCGACAATCTGTTCTCGGTGCCGGTGATGGCCCGCGACGTGAAAGCCAAGTACAAGCAGCTCGGCAACGTCGTCGTCGTGTCGCCCGACATCGGCGGCGTGGTGCGGGCGCGCGCGCTGGCCAAGCGTTTCGACGCGCAACTCGCCATCGTCGACAAACGCCGCGAGCGCCCTGGCGAATCGGAAGTCATGAACATCATCGGCGCCGTCGCCGGCAAGGACTGCCTGCTGATCGACGACATCGTCGATTCCGGCGGCACGCTTTGCAACGCGGCCGACGCGCTGCTCGCCAATGGCGCGACCTCCGTCACCGCCTACATCACCCACGGCGTGCTCTCCGGCGGCGCCGTTGCCCGCATCGCCGGATCGAAGCTGCAGGAACTGGTGATCACCGATTCCATCCAGCCGACGCAGGGCGTGCTCGACGCGCCGAATATCCGTGTCATTTCGATCGCCGACCTGATGGGCGAAGCGATCTCGCGCACGGCCACGGAAGAATCGGTGTCGAGCCTGTTCGATTAATCAGAACTGGTCGCCGCGGGCGCATAGCGCAGCAGCGTCACCCCTTGCGCAAGGCGCTCCGTGCCGAGCGGCTTCAACGCCAGCGACAGGCCGGACCGGAAATATGGCTTGCCGCCGCCCAGCACGACCGGATGCACGTAAAGCCGGTACTCGTCGATCAGGCCGGCACGCGCAAGGTGCCCGGCAAGCTCGGCGCCGGAGACGGAAATCTCGCCATCCGTGTCCGCCTTGAGCGCCCTTGCCACGACCTCCGCGTCACCTTTCGCCAGACGGGCATTCGGCCCAACCTCCTGAAGCGTGGTCGAAAACACGACCTTCGGCGTCTCCCGCCAGGCGCGGGCAAAATCCCGCTCGACCTCTTCAGCGGCGATCCCGCGCTCCGGGCTGTCCCAGAAGCGCATGGTTTCATACATCCTGCGCCCGCAAAGCGCGATGGATGTCCGTCGCATCTCGTCGTTGAAATGCCGATGCAATTCTTCATCGGGAACCGGCAGGTCGATGTCTCCGCTCGGCCCGGCGATATAGCCATCCAGCGATGTCAGCATGGCATAGACGATCGTCGCCACTAGGCTTCCTCCGATTTTGCCTCCAGCAAAAAGAGCACAACTGATTGCAATTCGCAATCAGTATTTGGAAAATAGAACCTGTGCCGAGAACGGGCGAACCGGCTCAATACCGCGGGCGCTGCTTCACGCGGCGATCGGGCCGCCTGTTCGGCGCGGGTTTTCACCGGCATCGCGCGCGCCACGCATATAGCCGCGCGGCGACGCGCCGAGCATGCGCTTGAACATGGTGATGAAGGCCGGCACGCTGTCATAGCCGAGATCGAGCGCCACCCTGGTGATCGGCTCGCCGTCGGCAAGCCTCGGCAGCGCCGCGAACAGGCAGGCCTGCTGGCGCCAGGTCGACAGCGACAGCCCGGTCTGGCGGTGGAAGGCGCGGGTGAACGACCGGCGGCTCATGCCCGCGGCATCCGCCCATTCGTCGATAGTCGCATGCGGCGAAGGGGCTGCCACGAAGCGCCGGCAAAGCGCCGCGAGCTTCGGATCGGACGGGAAAGGCAGGCCGAGCGGCCGTTCCGGCAGGCTCGGGATCTCGTGCAGCAAAAGTCCCATGACGAGCGCGGCACGCCCTTCGAGCTCGCCGCCCTGGGGCAGCTTCTCCGATTCGACGATCAGGCTGTGCATCAGCTCGGTGATGCCGACGACGCGCAAGCCTTCCGGCAGGCCGGCAATGGCGTCCGGCATCACATAGACCGAGCGCATCGAGACGTCGCCGAGCATCTCGACGGCGTGCTCGGTGCCGGCCGGTATCCACATCGCATGGTCGGGCGGCACCATCCAGCGTCCGTGCCTGGTCGTCACCAGGACCACGCCAACCAGCGCGTGCAGCAGCTGGCTGCGGCTGTGGCGGTGCTGCGGCACGCGATAGCCGTCCGGATATTCCGTCGGCAGCGCGACCGCCGGCCCGACGGCCTGTTCCAGCCATTGCCAGCGGCTTTCATGCAGCCGGCCGAGCTCGGCGGCGTCGCCTCTGAATATCTCCCGGCTATTCGGCATCGGATGTGGCCCACTTGCGAAATTATTGGACCAAACCACGAAAGAAGTCGCTTGGCAACAGGCCTATAAGGCCGCCTGCGGTACGCCGCCAAAAGACTACGGAGCATTGCCTTGACTGATACGACCGCCACCTCCGTCGCCGCACCGGCGCCGGCAAGCAACATCTCGGCGCAGGCGACGGCCTTCACCGTCATTCTTGCGGTGAGCTTCTGCCACTGCGTCAACGACATCATGCAGTCGCTGCTTTCGGCGATCTATCCGCTGCTCAAGGACAATTACGGTCTCGATTTCTGGCAGATTGGCCTTCTGACCTTCACCTTCCAGGTGACGGCCTCGCTGCTGCAGCCGGTGATCGGCATGATCACCGACAAGAAGCCGATGCCCTACTCCTTGCCCTGGGGCATGGCCTCGTCGCTGGTCGGCCTGGTGGTGCTCGCCCATGCCGGCCATTACTGGCTGCTCCTGATCGGCGCCTCGCTGATCGGCATCGGCTCGGCGATCTTCCATCCGGAATCCTCGCGCATCGCCCGCTTTGCATCTGGCGGCCGCTTCGGCCTTGCGCAATCGCTGTTCCAGGTGGGCGGCAATTTCGGCCAGGCCATGGGCCCGCTGCTCGCCGCCTTCATCGTCGTGCCGTTCGGGCAGACCAGCATCTCCTGGTTCGTCGTCGGCTCGCTGATCGGCATCGTCGTCTTGTGGCAGGTCGGCGGCTGGTACAACCGTCTGCGCGCCTCGCTGGCCACCCGCAAGCAGGCCGCTCATGTCTCGCCCTTCGCGCGCAAGAAGGTGATGTGGGCGCTGGCCGTGCTGACGCTGCTGGTGCTGACCAAGAACGCCTATATCGCCTCGCTCTCCAGCTACTACACCTTCTACGCCATGCATAAGTTCGGCGTTTCGGTGCAGATGAGCCAAGTGATGCTGTTCCTGTTCCTCGGCGCCTCGGCGCTGGGCATCCTGCTCGGCGGTCCGTTCGGCGACCGCTATGGACAGAAGGCGATGATCTGGTTCTCCATCGTCGGCGTGCTGCCCTTCACGCTGGCGCTGCCCTACGCCAATCTGGAATGGACGATGGTGCTTACCGTGCTGATCGGCCTGATCCTGTCGTCGGCCTTCTCCAACATCGTCGTTTTCGCGCAGGAACTGGTCCCGGGGCGCGTCGGCATGATCGCCGGCATCTTCTTCGGCTTCGCCTTTGGCATGGGCGGCATCGCCGCCGCGGTGCTCGGCGTCGTCGCCGACATGAAGGGCATCGACTTCGTCTACCAGATCTGCTCGTACCTGCCCTTCCTCGGCCTGCTGACCGTGTTTCTGCCCGACATGAAGGAAGCGCGGAAGGCCTGAGCCGGCGAGATCGGCGGCCAAGCCGCCGTTCAGCCAATAATCGCCGCCGGGTTTGAGACCTTGAAGGTCCCGGATCCGGTGGCATCTCATGGCGCAGCGCTTGCATTGCCCAAAACGCAGGTTCTTTTCTCGGCGCCCATGCGCACGAGATTAGCTCTTTCCGATCAAACCCAGGCGTTGCAGAAGGCCGCGAAGAAAGCGGCCTCGGCCATTGGTCGGGTTCGCCGTCGCCTGGCGTTGCCGCCTCGGCAGCGCTGCGAACTGCTCGGGAAGCCTCCGAAGCGTCGAAGTCCAAAGCAGCGTATCGAGCTGCGCGATATCCGCGGAGTTCAACTCTTCCGGTTCACTTCTGAGCGCCTGCGCCAGCAGATCCCGGAAGTCATCCGGCCTGTCGGCCAGCCGGACATTCCGCCAATGCTTGAATTGCTCGTAGCCGCGCAACGCGAAAGTCGTCGCCACGACGGGCTTGCGATTGTACAGCGCTTCCGCGGTCTTGATGTTCGTGCCGCCGCCCTCAAGGATCGGAAGCATCACGACATCGGCAAGTTCGATCAGCGCGCTGAGGGTCGCGCCGTGCTGCACGCCGAGCAGCTCGATCCGTGCATTGTCGGTGCCACGGTGCAGCAGGAATCCGGGATCGTTGCGTATCTGATCGGCAACGCCGCCGACCACCACGATCCGCTCCGAGGCTGAGAGGAAACCGAGGTTCGGACCCGTCATCTGGAGAAAACCGCGGGCGTTGGGCGGATGGCCCGAGCCGACGAACAGCGCCGTGCGCAGGCCGGCGAACCGCGACGCCCAACGATCGAGGCCGATAGGCATTTCCCGCGGCCAAATGCCGTTGGCGGCGACCACCACGCTTGGATTCAGCTTGCGGAAATAGGTTGCATCCTGCTCGCTGACGGCGACGATCAGGTCTGCCTTTGCGGCAAGATCGGGCTCGATGTCCGCCGCGCGTTGAGCACTCCAGCGGTCCATTTCCGCGCCGGCGATCATGGCCTCCTGCGCCAGCATTTCCTGTTCGACGTTGTGCGAACTGTACACGATTGAAAAGCGTGCCTCGGGCGAGCACGTTTCAACATACTCGCGCAAGGCCGGCCAAAGCCAGCACTGCTCCAGGGCGATGACATCCGGCCTGAAGCCGTCGAGAAATCTTGCGATTTCGCGGCGATGGGACTTGCTGCCTGCGATGAATTCAGCGGCGGCGACATCGGAACGCCATTTGCGCCGGGCCATCTTCTTGCGAAAGCTGCGCGGCATCTCGATGAAAAGATCGCCGGCCTCCATTTCCCGCCTGGCGCCGCGGTTGGGAGTGACCACGACATGGCGTGTTTCCCATCCGCAATCCCGCAAGACCCTGTGGATGGCATTCGCCCTCAACTGACCGCCATGGACCGGCCGCCGGATCGGAAACGTTCCAAGCGAAACATACCTCATCGGATCGACGTGATGGCCAAGCCGCCGGCATGAAGTGGCCGTCTCAACGTCGCAATCATTCTCTGGCCCCCAATTTAAGCGGGACACTACCATTGGACGCCCAGTCTGGACATTATGTTGGTGGATGGGTGCCAGGTGCGCCCAAGATAGGCCTTGGCGATTGCAAAGGTGAGAGCATCAGCTCGGTCTGAAGGGGAAGGAAGCATTTGACGTCGGGCAACGGACGAGATCCTTCCAAGTTGCGAATCCTGACGCTTCTGGCGCGCCATGGCACCGCCAGATATCCCACCGCGCTGCAGGATTTGAAGGCGATGTTTGCCGCGCAAATGCCAGACGTGGCGCACCACACGCTTGTGATCGACAATTGCCTGCCGGAAGGTCGGAGCGTCCAGCTTGATCGCGAAGTCGAATTGATCGGGGGCTCCAATTCCAGCTGGGAATTCTCCGCCTGGGACAGCGGCATTGCCCACATCGGCAAACGGGTGAATGACTATGACCTGGTCCATCTCGCTACGTCTGCATTCGCCGAATACACGCCGGACCATCTCAAGCTGATCGACCAGGACGTCGTGCGGCATCTGTCGGGCTTGAATGCGGTGCTCGGCCATATCGATTTCTTCAATGAGCCGGTGTCGATGTTTGGAATTCCCTCGCAGGCTTGGCTCCGTAGCTCGTTCATCCTGATGCGGCCCAGGCATTTGCAGGCGCTTGGATCGATGGTCGGCGTGACCGATGGCGCGCCGATTTTCAGCGGGAATCCGCTTTCGCCCTTCCGGGAAGACGCACCGGTCTCGCGCCCCTATAGACAGCTGTTGATTGGATGGCTTACCGGAGCCGGGACCGGGCAAGGCCCTGGATGGCATTCCCGGTTCGATCTCACGGACGAAACGCTGCCTCTTTTCGAGGGCAAGGCAAGGGCGATCCTCAACGAGCAGATGCTGACGAACCGATTGCTCGCAATCGGCAGCGCAATCGTCGATGTCACCTGGCTCGCGCGAAAGGCCAAGGCTGCAGACAGCATATCCTTGGGCGACATCCCCGATTGGCGAGCGCAACTGCGGCCGAGAGTGGGGCGCAAATTCGCGCGCCTCCTCGGTAAACCCGGTCGGGGACGACAGCCCTAGAGCATGATCCCGAAAAGTGGGAACCGGTTTTCGGAGAAAGATCATGCTCCAACAACGAGTAGATCGAGACGGCGATTCAACGCCACAGTACACGACGCAAGGGTGAGGACGGCTTGAAGTGATTTGATTGGAGGATTCTTCGCCAAAAGGATCTGCCGATGCCGATCACGATTCACACCGCCCTCATCGAGACCCTAAGCCGTCATTTTGCACTGCGCAATTCGCGCCTGGA
>NZ_VFTM01000042.1:0-50435 GCF_006439555.1 Mesorhizobium sp. B3-1-6
CCAAAAATCAGCGTTGAATCTGATTTGCCGGCCCGTGGGAATCCCAATTCCTTAAATCGTCACTACGGCCTAATGCAGCGCCTTCACCAGCGCCGCCACCATAGTCTGCGGCCGGTAGTTCAGCTTGCCCGGCGTCAATCCAAGCCGCACCACCACCAACTGCTCCGACGGAATGATCGCCACCGTCTGGCCGTCATGGCCCTCCATCCAATAGGTGTCCTTGGGCAGGCCTGCAGCGACGCCTGCGCCGGGATTTTCCTCATCGCCCGGGCCTTCGATCCAGACCTGGCCTTTGCCGTATACCTTTGAAGCCGGCGCGGGCTCGCGCATCCAGTCGACGAAACCGGGGGGCAGGATCTGGTTTCCGTTCCAGACGCCCCCTTGCAGCAGGAACTGGCCGAATCGCGCCCAGTCATGCGCCGTCGCGTAAAGATAGGACGAGCCGACGAAAGTCCCCTGCTCGTCGGTCTCGAGCACCGCGCTGTGCATGCCGAGCGGCTCGAATAGCGCCGTGCGCGGCCAGGCCAGCGCCTTGGCCTTGTCGCCGACCGCGTCCTGCCACAGGCGCGAGAGCATCACCGCGGTGCCGCTCGAATAGGAAAAAACCTTGCCGACCTCGCCGCTCAGCGGCTTGGTCTCGGCGAAGCCTGCCATGTCCGGCTCGAGATAGAGCATGCGCGTCACGTCGGCGACGTCGCCATAATCCTCGTTGAATTCGAGCCCGCTCGACATCGCCATCATGTCGGCAAGGCTGATGGCGGCGCGCCCATCGGCCTTCCATGGCGCGAACAGGCCCTTCTTGTCCATGGCGATCTTGCCGTCCTTGACCAGCGTGCCGACGATCGCGGCATTCACCGTCTTGGTCATCGACCAGCCGAGCAGCGGCGTCTTGGTCGAAAAGCCCTCGCCATAACGCTCGGCGACGACGCGCCCGTTTTTCACCACAACGATCGCTCGCACACCCGTGCCTGCCATGGCGGCATCGTCGACGATCTTCGCCACGTCCGGATTCTGGGAAGCGTCCACGCGCTCGCCATCGGGCCAAAGCGCGTCCGGCTGCAGCGGCGTGGAGGCCGCGGCGCGCAGCGACGTCTGCCTTGCCTTGCCGGTGTCACCATCGGGAAGCGACGCGCAGCCGACGCCGTCGCGCTCGACCGCGACGCTCTTGCCCAGAACCCAGAACAGGCCGGCCGAAACGATGCCCCTCTCCTTGTCGACGGAGACCTTCATCAGCTTGAGCAGCGGATGGCCCGGCGCCTGCACGTCGACAGCCAGCACCTGCTTGGCGTCGCGGCCGGCGATGAACACGTTCGAGCACACGATCTTGGCCGAATAGCCGGAACCGACACGGATGAGTTCCGGCGGGGCGAAATAAAGCCAGGCAACAAGCGCGACCACGGCCAGGATCACAAGGCCAAGCAGCCATTTGATGAACTTCACGACAGCCCGCATCATTCCGCCCTTTGGAGTCTTCGGCTCGATTTATGTCATCGATTTGCCGCCATTGCTTCCGCAAAATCATCGGTGTTGTCGAGCGCCGTCAATGGATTATCAACCATGTTCGGCGATCAACGGAGGAGCCGGATAGTCTCGTGGGGCGACAATCCGGAAGGGGCTTGCGCAAGCGACCACCACCAGTGAAGGACCCATCAGCGGCCGGCTGAACCCGGCTTGGGAAATGCCATGCGCCGTCTTGCGGCCATCCTGATGCTTACGCTGCTGGGCGCTTGCTCCACGGTGGACGATCTTTCGCCATTGTCGCCGTCTACGCAGACGGTGGCCGTGCGCGCGCCCAAATTCGAGGATTCAAAGCCGCATGAATGGGACAGCGGCGCGCCGTGGAATTATGCCATCCACGGCACGGATGTCTCCAAATACCAGACCTCCGTCGACTGGCCGACAGCCAGGGCCAGCG
Organism: Mesorhizobium sp. B3-1-6; assembly: GCF_006439555.1. Classification (NCBI taxonomy): domain Bacteria; kingdom Pseudomonadati; phylum Pseudomonadota; class Alphaproteobacteria; order Hyphomicrobiales; family Phyllobacteriaceae; genus Mesorhizobium; species Mesorhizobium sp. B3-1-6. Next base: position 1,916 of record NZ_VFTM01000042.1, read on the forward strand.
GCATCTCCTTCGCCTTCATCAAGGCGACGGAAGGCGGCGACCGCTTCGACGAATATTTCAACGAGCACTGGTCGCGCACCAGGGCCGCCGGAGTTCCGCGCGCGGCCTATCATTTCTTCTATTTCTGCACGCCGGCCGAAACCCAGGCGCGCTGGTTCATCGCCAATGTTCCAAGAGATTCGTCGGCGATGCCGCCGGTGCTCGACATGGAATGGAACCCGAAATCGCCGACCTGCAGGCTGCGCCCCGATCCGGCCACTGTGCGCAGCGAAATGACCGTCTTCCTGCAAATGGTCGAGCGTCATTACGGCAAGAAGCCGATCATCTACACCTCGCTCGACTTCTTCGACGACAACCAGTTGGCGACCTTCCGCGGCTATCCCTACTGGCTGCGCTCGGTCGCAGGCCATCCGCGCGAGAAATACGGCAGCCACCCCTTCACCTTCTGGCAGTACACCGGCACCGGCATCGTACCCGGCATGACCGGCAAATCCGACATCAACGTCTTCAACGGCTCGGAAGCCGCCTGGAAGAAGTGGCTGCGGCAGAACACCCGTTGACATCGGCCGCCCCGCCTGCTTTTCGACACGGCGGGCGGCGAAACATGCAACCGCTGGTAATCCGGAGCGGCGTACTCACGCGAGTGCCTGGCGCGGCTCCTGGGCTTTGAAATCCTCGCATGCGCCTGTCCGATCCCGTCCGGGGTCACGATGGGGCCATGCGCCGGTCTCGAGAGGAAAGCGATGCGATTGCGCGTTGAAATCCTGGCGGCGCTCTTTGTCGGCGCGCTTGCACTGCCCGCGGCGGCGCAGGAATGCGGCGGTGATTTCGAGACCTGGAAGCAGGGCGTTGCGGCCGAAGCCAAGGCCGCCGGCGTCGGCGCCGTCGGCCTCGACGCGCTGGAGGACGCCACCATCGACGAGCGGGCGCTGGCGCGCGACCGCGCCCAGGGCGTCTTCACCCAGACTTTCACCGAATTCTCCAACCGCATGATTTCGGCCTACCGCCTGAAGCAGGGCGCGGCCAATCTGAAGAAATATGCCGAGGTCTTCGACCGCGCCGACAAGGAGTTCGGCGTCCAGCCGGCCATCATCGCCGCCTTCTGGGGGTTGGAGACCGACTTCGGCGCCGTACAGGGCGACTTCCATACGCTGAATGCGCTGGTGACGCTCTCACATGACTGCCGCCGCCCGCAGCTTTTCCGGCAGCAATTGGTGCCGCTGCTGACGCTTATCGACCGCGGCGTGCTGCCGGCTGACGTCAAGGGCGCCTGGGCCGGCGAGATCGGCCAGACGCAGATCCTGCCGACCGACTATCTGGCCGAGGGCGTCGATGGCGATGGCGACGGCAAGGTCGATCTCAGGGGCAGCGTGCCGGACGTCATCATGACGACCGCCAACAAGGTCATGTCGCGCGGCTGGAAGCGCGACCAGCCCTGGATCCAGGAAGTGCGCGTCCCCGACGACATGCCCTGGGATCAGACTGGCCGCACCAACAAGCTGCCGCTGTCGCAATGGGCGCAATGGGGCGTGACCAACCCGAACGGCACGCCGCTCGTCGACAACGGACTGAAAGCCGGCCTGGCGCTGCCGATGGGCCGCAAGGGGCCTGCCTTCCTGGCCTACGACAATTTCGACGTCTACCTGGAATGGAACCAGTCCTTCACCTACGCGCTGACCGCGGCCGTGCTTGCCACGCGCCTTGCCGGCGCGCCGCAGTTCGACCCGCGTATGCCCGAGCAGGGCCTGAGCGGCGACCAGATGAAGGCGCTGCAAACCAAGCTCGAGGCAAAGGGATACGACGTAGGCACGGTCGACGGCATCCTGGGCACCAACACGCGCGAAGCTGTCCGCAAGGAGCAGACGCGGCTCGGTTTGCCGGTCGATGGCTGGCCGACGCCGGAATTGCTGGCGAAATTGTAAGAATAGTGATTAGTGAATAGTGAATAGTGAATAGTGAATAGTGAATAGTGAATAACAGGAAAATCACCCATATATGAGTGAAGTCAACCCGAATTACTACTCACTACTCACTACTCACTATTCACTACTCACTATTCCCCATTCATCAATCCGCCATCGTCTCCAGGCTGGCAAAGCCTTGCGGCGCGTCGCCCTCGTCGAATGGCGTCGTCACCTCGACGAAAGTATCGGGATAGAACCCATTGAAACGCGTCCTGAGCGACAGCGAGTAAGCGCCGATATGGCCGATCTCGATCCAGTCGCCGGTGTCGACCGTTTCCGGCAGCCAGAATGGTCGCGACAGAATGTCGACGGAATCGCAGGTCGCGCCGCAGACCTTGAACGGCACGATGTTTTTTTCCGCGCCGTTGCGTGTGCGGATCGCCGGATCGGGAATGAAGCGCGCCGGCAGCGTGATCTTGCCGGTCCATGAATCCGACAGCGAGGCCCAGATGCCATCATTGATGTAGAGACGCTTGCCCTTGCGCAACAGCACCCGCACGATCAGCGACAGGCAGCGCGCCACGATCACGCGGCCGGGCTCGGCCACCAGCGGCATCTGGTCGAACTGATACTCTTTCAGGTCGCCGGCAAGCCGTGACATCAGTTGGCCGAGCGACGGCATCTCGACCTGCTTGCGATTGGGATCGTGGCCGTATTCGGCGGGGAAGCCGCCGCCCACATCGAGCCCGGCAATGTCGAAGGTCAAGCGGTTGCGCACCCAGTCGGCCGAGGCGAGTGCCCGCTCATAGGTATCGGGATCCTCGATCTGGCTGCCGACATGGAAGCAGAGCCCCACCCTGTAGCCGGTGCGGTTCAGCCGCTCGGCAAGCTCGACCGCGTTGGCCGGCCCGGCGCCGAATTTCTTCGACAATTCGTAGGCCGCATGGCCCTTGGTCTGGATGCGCACGAAGACGGTGATGGCGCCCGGGTCGATATCGAGCGCCCGCACAACGCGCGTCAGCTTGGTGATCTCGTCTTCATGGTCGAGCGAGATCACCCGGATGCCGTATTTTTCAAGCGCCAGCTTGATGTCCGACTGCGCCTTGACCGGATGCATGTAGAGCATCTCGGCATCCGCCGAGACCGCGCGCACGGCGGCGAACTCGCCCGGCGAAGCGACGTCGAAAGTGCTGACGCCGGCCTCGACCAATGTCTTCAGCACGATCTGCTCGCCATTGGTCTTCACTGCATAAGCGGTCTTGCCGGGGAACATCCCCATGAACTGCAAGGCATCCGCCTTCAGCACCTGCGGGCGGAAACAGTAGACCGGGTCGTCCGGACGAAGCGCCAGTGCCGCCTCACGGGCATTTTCGAATCGCTGCATGGACGAATCCTCAGGTCTGGAGCGCGCACAATTAATCCTAGCTAGCTGCCAAAGAAAACAGTTCTGTGTCTCGCCATACCGCGCGGCCGGCCGCACTTTTTGCCAACGCTAAACCACCGGTCAGGTTTCGGGTGGCTCTTGCCGCCGAACCCGATAACGGTTGTTGAATGTCTGACCGGCTGAGATTGCGATTGGCTCCGGGAGGAAAAGGACATGTCGATTACGGCCGGCGCCGCGCCGACGCGCGGACCGATGGCGCTCAAGGATTGGGCGCAGCTTCTCCTGCTCGGCGCGATCTGGGGCGGTTCGTTCTTCTTTGCCCGCATTGCAGTGTCGGAAATCCACCCGCTGGCGCTGGTGCTGTTCCGCGTCGCCATCGCCGCGGCAGCGCTTCAGCTCTATCTGGCGGTCCGCGGCCCTTCGTTCCGGCTCGCCTTCCCGCATGCCGGCCGGTTCTTCCTGCTGGCGCTCACCAACAATGTCGTGCCGTTCTCGCTGATTTTCGCCGGCCAGACGCAGCTCGGCGCCGGCATCGCCTCGGTGCTCAATGCGACGACGCCGTTCTGGACGCTGATCCTGGCCAACGCGCTCACCACCGACGAGAAGCTGTCCTGGAACAAGCTGGCCGGCATCGCGCTCGGTGTCGCCGGCACCGCGGTGATGATCGGACCTGGCCTGCTTGCCGGGCTTGGCGGACCGGTCTGGGCCAAGTTCGCATTGATCGGCGCGTCGCTCTCCTACGCCGTCGCCCTGATGATCGCGCGCCGCTTCAAGGGCGTGCCTTCGCCGGTCATCGCCACCGGGCAACTGACCGCATCGACCATCATCATGATCCCCATCGTGCTGATTGCCTATGGTCCGGCGGGATTGTTCTCGGCCTCGCCACCCGTCTGGGCCGCGGTGCTGGGCCTGGCGCTGCTGTCCACCGCCTTTGCCTACATCCTCTATTTCAACCTCGTCGCCTCGGCCGGCGCCACCAATGCCTCGCTGGTGATGTTGATCGTGCCGGTCAGCGCGATGCTGCTCGGCTTCCTCTTCCTCGGCGAGCGGCTGGCGCTGTTCGAGGTCGGTGGCATGACGCTGATCGGACTCGGCCTCATCACCATCGATGGGCGATTGTTCGGCAAATGGTAGCGGTGTCATGCCACACCGCCGCCACAATTTATTCACAACCCCTGAGCCGGCTTTTGCCGAAGAGTTTCAACGGCTAATAGCAAATCCCCGGTCGCAAATTCCACAATCATGTCGCATTGCAGCACGTTTTCCGCTTGCCTGTGGCACAAATGACCCTAGACTCCTGCCATAGCTCTGAAGAGGAGGCTATGACATGGGACTGACGAGGCCGATCAACGCTTTGATGATTTGTGCCGCATTCGCATTCATCGGTGCCCTTATCATAGGCGTTCTTCCCTGACCCGCCAAAGCCGGGAAGACCAGCACCGAGAATAGTCCAAACAGTTCGAAAAGGCCGGGTTCTACCCGGCCTTTTCCGTTTCCGCCGGGCTCAAGCCGCGGCCGAACCGGCCGCCTCCGCCTCATGCGAGCGGATGCCGATCATGTGGCAGACGGCAAAGACGAGATCGGCGCGGTTCATCGTGTAGAAATGGAAATCGCCAACGCCGCGCTCGACAAGGTCGAGCACCTGCTCGGCCGCCACGGCCGAGGCCACGAGGGCATGCGTCTGCGGATCGTTCTCCAGCCCCTCGAAACGCTCGGCCAGCCAGGCCGGCACCAGCGCCCCGCAGCGCGACGAGAAATTGGCGACCTGGGTGAAATTGTGCACCGGCAGGATGCCCGGCACGATCGGGATGTAGATGCCGGCGCGGCGCGCCCGCTCGACATAGCGCTCGTAAAGATCGTTGTCGAAAAAGAACTGGGTGATCGCCCGCGTCGCGCCATTGTCGACCTTGCGCTTCAGCATGTCGATGTCGGTGGCGAAGTCAGGGCTTTCCGGATGCTTCTCCGGATAGGCCGAGACCGAGATGTCGAAATCGCCGACGCTCTTCAGCGCACCGACCAGTTCGGCGCCATTGGCGTAGCCGTCGGAATGCGGACGGTAGCTTGTCCCCACACCGGCCGCCGGATCGCCGCGCAGCGCCACGAAGCGTTTGACGCCCATGTCGGCGAACTCGCGGATGACCGTGTCGACCTGATCGCGGGCGGCATCGACGCAGGTCATATGCGCCGCGGGCGTCAGCGACGTCTCGTTGAGAATGCGCTTGACCGTGCGCGCCGTGCGTGAGCGGGTCGAGCCGCCGGCGCCATAGGTCACCGAGACGAATTTCGGCTTGAGCGGCTCCAACCTTGTGACCGTGTCCCAGAGCCTCACTTCCATCTCGTCGGTTTTCGGCGGGAAGAATTCGAACGAAACCCGGACCTTGTCGCCGATGTCGGGACGGCGGGAAAAGCGGAACTGGTTCATCAGGCTGTTTCCCTCACTGGCAAGGAATCGTTGGATGGATCGGCGATCAGCAGCCGGCGGTCGCGGCCGAGCCAGAGCTTGACGGTGAGCCTTGCCTCGTTGCCGCCACGCGGCTCGAATTCCTGGCTGTCCTCGAGGTCGAGGCCGGCTTCCCCGAACCATTCCGAAATCTGCCGGTCGGAAAAGCCGAGCCGCATGTGAGCGTGCTGGTCGCGCAGGAATTCAAGCGCGTGTGGCGCGAAGTCGACGACGATCAGCCGGCCCGATGGCCGCAGCAGCCTCGCCGCTTCGGCGATCGCGCGGGCCGGATCGTCGAGATAGTGCAGCACCTGGTGGATGGTGACGAGGTCGAAGGCATTGCGCTCGACCGGCGGCGAGAAGATATCGCCCTGGCGCACCTGCGCATTGGCGATGCCGGCCTTGTCGAGATTGGCGCGCGCCACGGTCAGCATCTCGCGCGACATGTCGATGCCGACGCCGCGCCGGTAGAGCGGCGCGAAGATTTCGAGCAGCCGGCCGGTGCCGGTGCCGAGATCGAGCATCGACTGGAACGGCCGCTTGCCGACAAGCTTGATGAGCGCCGCTTCCACCGCCCGGTCCGGCACATGCAGCGAGCGGATGTGATCCCAGCTCGCGGCATTCTCGGAGAAATATTCGGCAGCCCGGTCCTGCCTTTTGCGCTTCACCGCCGCCAAACGCTCGAGATCGCGCACCACCTGCGGATCGGCCTCTCTTATGGCCGAGACCAGACGCTGTACGAAATCGCGCGAATTATCCGTATCGGTCAGCCTGAAGAAGGCCCAGGACCCTTCCTGGTAGCGGCCGATCAGCCCGGCATCGAGCAGCAGCTTCAGATGACGCGAGACCCGCGGCTGCGACTGTCCAAGGATCTCCGTGAGGTCGGAGACGGTAAGATCGCCGCGCGAAAGCAGCACCAGGATGCGCAGCCGGCTGGATTCGGCCGCCGCCTTCAATGTATCTACCATTGTGTCGAGCGAGACATGCATGAGCGGGTTCTCGTTGAAAGATATAAAGATATGTTTATGTCGATTTTGAAACCCTGGCAAGCGCTATGTCGCTTCCGGACAAGAAAATGGCGCAGCCGCGATTCGCGCCGGGCAAGCGGTTCTTCCGCGGGATGAACAGGATGTTTGAGACGCGCCAAGGCGAAACACTTCTTGCGGCCGACCCGGCGGAGCTGCGGCCGGACGGTCATGTCGTCTTCATCGGCCGCATTGTCTCGCCCTGGGCGGTCCGCGAGGAGTGCCCGAAGAACATGCGCGCCGCCCGCGAAACCAGGCGGCCCGCGACAATCCTGATCGACGAGCCCTATCGCCCGGGGCTGCAAAACCTGGAACGCGCCAGCCACATCGTCATCCTGTCCTGGCTCCATCACGCGCCTCGGAATCTGATTGTGCAAAAACCGCGCCATGCGGCTGAACCGAAAGGCGTTTTCTCGCTGCGTTCCCCTGCCCGGCCGAACCCTGTCGGCCTGCATGTGGCGAAGCTCGTCGCTTTCGACATCGAGGCCGGCCGGATCGAGATCGACGCCATCGATGTGCTCGACGGCACGCCGGTCATCGACATCAAGCCCTACTACGCCTCGACCGATGCGTTCCCCGAGGCGACCATCGCCGGGCGCGACGAGAAATGAGCGCCCCCACCGGCCGCCGCCGCGCGATTGCCAAGGCGCTGACCGCACTGTTGCCGCTCGCCCCTTACGCCGACATGGAAAAGATCCGCGCCGACGCCGGTTCGGTGCATATGAAGAGCTTGCCGCCGACGATCGCGGTGTGGCTGGCCGCCATCGCCCATATCCGCCATGTCCACACCGATTACGAAAAGCTTCTGGCCGAAGGCTATGATCGGGATTCGGCGCGCTTCTTCGTCATCGAGCAGACCAATATGGTGCTGACCCGCTGGCGGGCAACGCGGCTGCTCGAGGAAGACGACGAGGACGAGTGAGGTCGGCGCGATCACCGGACGTCTGATCGTGCTCTATCCCTGGCCCTGCCGCCAAATAAATCCGGCAGCGCCTCTGGAAAAACGCCCAAGGCGCCGTACATGCAGCAAACGGAGCATCCTCCGTTTGCATCCGGAATACACCGTCACCACAGCAATTCCAGGGAAAGCGCGTAGCGGTTTCCGCCCGGAATTACACAAAAACAACGACTTGGAGTGGCTCGGCGATCCTGAGAGGCGCCGCACGGCTCCAGGGGCAAGGATCACAGATCATGACTGATAAGGTTTGGTTCATCACCGGATCGTCGAAGGGTTTTGGCCGCGTCTGGGCCGAGGCCGCGCTCGCCCGTGGCGACCACGTCGCCGCCACCGCCCGCGATGCCGGCACGCTTGCCGGTCTCGTCGAGAAATATGGCGGCAACGTCGCCGCCATTGAGCTCGACGTCACCGACAAACAAGCGGTCGACGCCGCGATTTCCGAAGCGCACAAGCGTTTCGGCCGGCTCGACGTCGTCATCAACAATGCAGGCTACGGCCATTTCGGCGCCATCGAGGAAGTCACCGAGCAGGAAGCGCGCGACCAGATCGAGACCAACGTCTTCGGCGCGCTTTGGGTGACGCAAGCCGCGCTGCCCATCATGCGGGCGCAGCGTTCCGGCCACATCATCCAGATATCCTCGATCGGCGGCGTCAACGCCTTTGCCTCGCTCGGCCTTTATCACGCCTCAAAATGGGCGCTGGAAGCCTTCAGCCAGTCGCTCAGCCTCGAAGTCGCCGGCTTCGGCATCCACGTCACCCTTGTCGAGCCGGGCGGCTTCTCCACGGACTGGGCCGGGCCGTCGGCCAGGGTCTCCAAGCCGTTGGACGCCTATGAGCCGGTCCGCGCAGCGATGGCCGAGCGCCGCAGCCGTTCCGTCGCTGGCGATCCGCAGGCGACCGGCGCGACGATGCTGGCGATCGTCGATGCCGCCGAGCCGCCGCTCAGGGTCTTCTTCGGCGATGGCGGCCTGCCGATGATCAGACAGGAATACGCCAGCCGCATCGCCACGTGGGAAAAGTGGGACCATGTCTCGGTGATGGCGCAGGGCGCCAACAAGAACCGGAAGAGCTAACACTCTTTGGCGGTACCTAAGCCCGCGGAGGCATGTTGAGATTTAGGTCAGGGCGAGTCGAGAACGGTGGGTTCCGAGAACCGGCCTAGGCCGGCCGTAGCCTTCGTAGCGCGGAGACCCTCATGAGAGCTTCGGCCGGCGAAGGCCGGAACGGAGCGTGCGTTTGGACACGTCAGTACCGGAAGCGCAGGAAACTGCCATTCGCAGGCCGACCTCACCTGAATATCAGCATGCCTCAAGCCGGGTAAATCCACTGCTCCGGCACCCGTACCGAGATCTCCTCGCCGGCCCTGATGACGCCCGGCTTCTCGACCCAGGCGACAAGGCCGCGCAGCCGTTTCGCCTCCTTGGGAAAGAGCAGCGCGGTGGCATTGTGATCGGCGGCGCCGACATGCTCGGCGATCGACTGTCCGGCAACGCGGCAGGGCTTGTTCTGGCCGTCGACCTTGAGCGTCACCCCGCCCTTGAAGAACAGCAACGAGCCGGCCGGCAGCATCGAAAGATGCGGCACGCCTTCGATCACAAGATTGGCGCCGATCCACTCCGGCTTGATCTCATCGAGCCCCATGCGCTGGGCGACGATGGCAAGCTCGTCCGCCGCGACGAGCGACAATTGCCGCTCGTTGCGCATCTCGGTGCCGCGCGGGTACCAGGGCTCGCGTCCGCCGGAACGCCGCGTCGTTCCGCCATGGAAGTCGCCCGCGATACCGTCGAAGCCGAGCCGCAACTCCTCGACCGCACTCGTTTCGAAATGATCGTGCGGCGCGGCATAGAGCGCCGCTGCCTTTGCCGTCAGCTTGCGGCCCGGCACGATGTCGACCGCCGGTTCCGCTACGGGAAAGAGTTCCAGGTTCGTTTCCTGCATGCCGCTGGTCTAATGGTGCCGAAGAATGCGGTCCAGTCGAAAGCGCTGATGATCCGATCACGCCGCTTGATGGTGATCACGATTTTCTTACCGCAAATCCCTTTCGCCAGTCGCCGCAAGCCGCGATGCTGCCGCGACGGCTGCATGGACGGTCACGCGCGCAATCGGGAAGGTTCGATCATGCAGGTTGGACAAGCTGTCGCCGCACTCTGGCTATTCTGGCTGGTGTCCTGGCTTCTTGCCGCCTCCTGGGCCGACCCCGCGCAAAAGCGCGCGGATCTCAAGTCGGAGGCACGCTACCGGGTCCTTTGGCTGGCCGGTACCGTTCTGCTGTTCGTGCCGGCGCACGGCTATGTCGGCCGGCTTCGGCTCTGGACGCCGACGCTCGCCGGAGCCTGGATCTGCGTTGCCCTGATCGCCATCGGCATCGCCTTCGCCTGGTGGGCGCGGCTGCATCTCGGCCGGCTGTGGTCGGCCAACGTCACCGCCAAGGCCGATCATCGTGTCGTCGATACCGGCCCCTATGGCCTGGTCCGCCATCCGATCTATACCGGACTGCTGCTGTCCGTCCTCGCCACCATGGCGGTTAAGGGCACGGTCTGGGGCATTGCCGGCGCCGCCCTGCTGCTCGTCGGCGTCGTCGTCAAGGCGAGGCTGGAAGAGAGCTTCCTGCGCGGCGAGCTCGGCCCGGCCTATGACGATTACGCCAGGCGCGTGCCGATGCTGGTGCCTTTCGCACCCGCCTGATCGCCGGTTACAGCATTCTCAACAGCGCGCCGCCGATCGAATAGCCGGCGCCGAAGGCGCAGATCAGTCCGAAATCGCCGGCCTTCATGTCGGCATGGTTCTCCGACAGCGCCACGATGGCGCCGGCGCCGGCGGTGTTGCCAAGCCGCTCAAGCACCATCGGCGCGCGGTCATGGTCGACGTCGTGGCCGAAGGACAATTTCAGGATCATCGCATTCATGCGCGCATTGGCCTGGTGCAGCCAGAAGCGCCGGATGCCTTCCGGCGTCAGCCCGTGCTCGGCCAGGAATTCGACGATGAATTTCTGGCCGGCGACGGTGACTTCCTTGAACACCTTGTTGCCGACCTGCTTGATGAGGTTGCCTTCCAGGTTGATCATGTAGGGATCGTCCTGGGCCGTGCGCGTGTGGTAGCCGAGATTGGTGCGGATGTTGTTCGACATCTGCGTCCAGGTGCGCGTGTCGAGCACCTCGAAACGCCCCGGCCGCTTTTCGCCCTGCGCCAGTCCTTCGACGACCATGGCGACCGAGGCGTCGCCGAAGATGAAATGCGTCTGCCGGTCGCGGAAGTTGAGATGGCCGGTGATGATTTCGGGCGTCGACACCAGGATGCGCTTGTGTGCCCCCGCCCTCACCAGGTTGACGGCGACATGCAGCGCCGCCGCGGCGGAAGAGCAGCCAAGCCCCATGTCGAAGCCGGCGCCCTTGGTGCCAAGCGCCTCCTGCATCTCGATGGCGATGGCCGGATAGGGCCGCTGGTGATGCGAGGCCGAGCAGATCACCAGATCGATGTCGGACCCGTCGACCCCGGCATGGGCAAGCGCCTTCCTGGCCGAGGCGATGCCGAACTCCGCCTCCAATGACAGCGCGTCGTCCGGCCGTGCCGGAATGCGCGGCGACATGCGGGTCGGGTCGAGGATGCCCTCGCGCTCGACGACATGGCGGCTCCTCACGCCCGAGGCGTGGACGATGAAGTCGCTGTCCGATTTCTGCAAAAGCGGCTCGCCGGTGTCGGCGCGGCGCACATTCTCGGTGTCGACCCAGCTGTTGAAGCTTTCGACCAGCTCTTCATTGGTGATGACGGGTTCAGGGATTTCGGCGCCGATGCCGCTGATGATGACGCGATGCATGTCCAATCCGTCTAGAGCAATTCCAGGAAAAGTGGGAACCGGTTTTCCGTCCGGAATTGCGTTGAAACAAATGGCACGGGCCTTGCGGCTTTGATGTGGGCGCGGAAATGGCCCGGCGCAACCCTTGTCGCATTTGGCCGGTTTATGCCAGCTTAAACTCGTGACCCCACAAATCCGCGAGGGCGTTCACCAGGCGCAGACTTTGGTGTTGGTCTGCGGATTGTTCCAGCAGGCGCCGTCGTCGCGGCTGCGCACGAACTGCCCCGGCAGCGATCGGTTGCGGCTGCCGAACCTGGCATAGCCGAAGGCAAAGCCCGGCTGGTCGATTTCAAGCGTGATCGTGGGATAGCCTGGCGCCGAGACGCGGAAGCTGCCTTCGCCGTCCAAAGCCTTGTAGTTGCACGGATAATAGCCGTCATCCGTGGTGAAGCAGCGTGCCGGCTTGGCCTCGGCGGCGATGGAAAAAGAAATCAGCGCGGTCATGCACAGGCCGCATGCGAGACCCGTCTTGCCCAATGTCATCTCTCACCCCCTGCCCCGTGGTCCTTCCCTTTGGGATAGTCGACCATTGTCCAGACGGATGAAATGCGCATGACGGCGCGAACCGGTCAAGCGCCTCGGAAGCGGGGAGCCTAGACTCGTTTGGCGACGATGAAGATGCGCGGGAAGCGCAGCAGCACCTTGCCGTTCGCCGTCTTTGGATAGGCCTTGGCGATCTTGGCGGTATAGCTGTCGAGGAACAGCTTCTTCTCATCCGCGTCGAGCGGATCGAGGAAGGGCTTCAGGCCGGTCGCCTTGACCCATTCGACGATCGCCTCGGCATCGGCCAGCGGATGGTTGTAGATGGTGTGCCAGATGTCGAGACGATCGGCGAGCGGCGACAGAAGATCGTAGTAGAAGGACACCAGCGGCAGTGGCCCGCGCGCCGCGCCCTTCAGCTTGGCCGCGAACGGCACATCCGCAGCGGTCTCGCGCATCAGCCGGTGTGAGGCTTCGCCGAGATTGTCCGGCATCTGAACGGCCAGGGCGCCGCCCGGCGCCAATAGCCCCATTAGCCGCTGGAACACCGCCGGATGTTCCGGCAGCCACTGGAAGACAGCATTGGCGAAGATGACGTCGACGGGATGCTCGGGCTGCCATCCGGCGGCATCCGCCAGATCGAAATTCACATTCGGCAGCCGCGCCCGCGCCTTCTCGATCATGTCTGGCGAGGTGTCGAAGCCGCTGACCTGAGCATCCGGCCAGCGCTCGACCAGGAGCTCTGTGGAGTTGCCCGGGCCACAGCCGATATCGACGACGCGGCGCGGAAAATCGACCGGCACTTGCGCCACCAGATCCCGCGCGGGCCGCGTGCGCTCATCCTCGAACTTCAGATATTGGGCGGCGGACCAGTCAGCCATGTGAGAACCTTGCTTTGTTCGCCGCCCTTGGGGACTGATCCTACCGCGTCAGCCGCTTGTGCGTCATGCGGTGCGGGGCCGCCGCTTCGGCGCCCAGGCGGCGCAGCTTGTCCTTCTCATACTCCTCGAAATTGCCTTCGAACCATTCGACATGCGCGTTGCCCTCGAAGGCCAGCATGTGGGTGGCCATACGATCAAGGAACATGCGATCGTGGCTGATGATGACGGCGCAACCGGCATAGGCCTCCAGCGCGTCTTCCAGCGCACCCAGCGTTTCGGTGTCGAGGTCGTTGGTCGGCTCGTCGAGCAGCAGCACGTTGCCGCCGCCTTTCAGCATCTTGGCCAGATGCACGCGGTTGCGCTGGCCGCCCGACAGGTTGCCGACCTTCTGCTGTTGGTCGCCGCCACGGAAGTTGAACGACGAGCAATAGGCGCGGCTGTTGATCTCGTGCTTGCCGAGCTTGATGATTTCGGCGCCGCCGGAAATTTCTTCCCATACGGTTTTGCTGCCATCGAGCGCGTCGCGGCTCTGGTCGACATAGCCGAGCTTGACCGTCTCGCCGATGCGCACGGTGCCCGCATCCGGCTTTTCCTGACCGGTGAAGGTCTTGAACAGCGTCGTCTTGCCGGCGCCGTTCGGGCCGATGACGCCGACGATGCCGCCCGGCGGCAGCCTGAACGACAGGTTCTCGATCAAAAGCTCGTCGCCGAAGCCCTTGTTGAGGCCTTCGACCTCGATGACGACGTTGCCCAGGCGCTCGCTCGACGGAATGACGATCTGCGTGTCGGTCGGCTTGCGGTTCTGCGACTGCTCGACCAACTCCTCATAGGCCTTGATACGCGCCTTGGACTTGGTCTGACGCGCCTTGGGCGAGGACTGGATCCACTCGCGCTCGCGCCAGATCGACTTCTGGCGGGCGTCGTCCTCGCGGCCTTCCTGGATCAGGCGCTTGGCCTTGGCGTCGAGATATTTGGTGTAGTTGCCCTCGTAGGGAATGCCGCGGCCGCGATCGAGCTCGAGGATCCAGCCGGTCACGTTGTCCAGGAAGTAGCGGTCGTGGGTGATGATCAGCACCGAGCCCGGATAATCGCGCAGGTGCTTTTCCAGCCACGCCGTGGTCTCGGCGTCGAGATGGTTGGTCGGTTCGTCGAGCAGCAGCAGATCCGGCTGGCGCAACAGAAGCTGGCAAAGCGCGACGCGGCGGCGCTCGCCGCCTGAAAGGTTCGTCACCTCGGAATCGCCTGGCGGGCACTGCAGCGCGTCCATCGCCATCTCGACCTGCTGCTCGAGGTCCCACAGGTTCAGGCGATCCATCTCGTCCTGGAGCTTGGCCGACTCATCGGCCGTCTCGTCGGAATAGTTCATCATCAGTTCGTTGTAGCGCTCGATGATGGCCGTCTTCCTGGCGACGCCTTCCATGACGTTTTCCATCACGGTCTTGTTTGGATCGAGTTGCGGCTCCTGAGGGAGATAGCCGACGGTTGCGCCCTCGGCCAGCCACGCCTCGCCCTGGAACTCCTTGTCGAGCCCGGCCATGATGCGCAGGATCGTCGACTTGCCCGAGCCGTTGGGGCCGAGAATGCCGATCTTGGCGTCCGGATAGAAGGACAGGTGAACGTTATCGAGCACCTTCTTGGTGCCATAGGCCTTCGACAGGCCTGACATGTGATAGATGAACTGGCGAGCCACGCGCGCTTTCCCTGGAAACTGAAGTGTCAAGGTGAATGGGGGGTTGCGCGCTATGTAGGCGATGAAGCGACGAACGGCAATCGCTTTCGGCACGCCGGCGGCCAAACGGTGCGCATTCGCCGGTTTGCGCTCCCGACTCCGCCCCCAGCTTTTCGCCGCCGCCGGCCATAGCGTGAAATCAGTGGTTAACCATTCGCCTTCAAAACGCTAATAGGTTGGGAAATCGCGGCCAAGCCGCGGTTTCGGGGAAAGGTCGGATCGACGACGTGCTGAACGGTGTCCTGCTCCTTGCCGAAACGGTTCTGTATTTCGGCGCCATGGTCACGCTTTTCCGCTTCCGGCGCCGCATCGGCCTTGGCGTGTTCATCTGCGCGCTCGGCGTCATGCATTTCCTCGAGACCTATCTCGCCAGCGTCTTCTATGTCGCGCTGCCCTTTGGCCTGGTCTCGCCAGGCTCAGCCGTGCTGTTTTCCGGCAAGCTGGTCATGCTGCTTCTGCTCTATATGAAGGAGGATGCCGCGACGGTCCGCCAGCCGATCTACGGCCTTTTGCTGGGCAACGCCTTGATGATCGGCCTGGTGCTGATCCTGCGCCTGCACGCCGTTTCTCCGCTTCCCGACGGCAGAATGCCCAACATCGGCTTCATCGACGAGATGGGCTGGCTGATGGTGTGGGGCACCTCGTTGCTGTTCGTCGACGCCATCCTGATCATCCTGCTCTACGAGAAGCTCGGCGCCTATCTGCGCGCGAGGCCGTTCTTGCGCATCCTCGCATCGGTCGCCTGCGTGCTCACCTTCGATCAGGCCGGCTTCTTCACCGCGCTGCATTTCGTCGCCGGCGCGCCGATCGAGGTCTTCTTCGGCGGCTGGTTGGCCAAGATGGGCGCCGCACTTGCCTATAGCGGCATGCTCGTCGCCTATCTCAAATGGGTCGAGGACAGCGACATCGCCGTTCCGCGCGGCCTCTCCGACATCTTCGACACGCTCACCTATCGCGAGCGCTATGAAGCGCTGATCAAATATGTCGGCCGCGACGGCCTCACCGGCCTGCTGCATCGGGGCAGTTTCGACGCCGACGGCGAGTCCGCCGTGTCGGCCGCCATCAGAATCGGCAAGCCGCTCAGCCTGCTCATCGTCGACGTCGATCATTTCAAGTCGATCAACGACCGCTTCGGCCATGCCGAGGGCGACAAGGTGCTGAAATCGATGGCTGTGCTGCTGGCCGAGACCGTCGGCGGCAACGATCAGGTGTTCCGGATCGGGGGCGAGGAGTTCGCCGTGCTGACGCAACAGTCGCACGCGCCCGCCAGGTTGCTCGGCGAGATAATCAGGAACGCCACCAAGACATCGGCGCACACCACCCGCTTCAACATCACCGTGAGTGCCGGCGTCTCCACCGTCGGCGAGACGACGCGCTGCCTCGCCGACATTTTCGCGCTGGCCGACCAGCGCCTCTATAAGGCCAAGCTGAGCGGCCGCGACCGTGTGGTCGGCGAGCCCGGCAGCGAGGCGATCATCCTGCAGGCGGCCCCAAGGTCAGCCTAACCAAGATCGGCCTGGACCTGGGAATTCCGCCTACTGGAATCCGATCGCGTCGACCGCGCCCTTCGGGCAACCGGCCTTGGCTGTCGGCGCGGAGGCCATCAAGAGATCGGTGAGCTTGCTGTCGGGACCGACCGGGCCGGACAGGCCGAGCGTGATCTCGCCGATCAGGCGCCGCCCACTTGACGGGTCGACCAGGCAGGACACGCGCACGCGGTCGCCTGCGCCGGGACCGAAGGCTTCGTTGAAGGCGCCGCGGATCTGGTCCGAGGTCAATTGCTTGCCGATGTTCTTGTTGAAGAGGTCGCGCACCGGCGAGGCGTTCACCGCCCGCATCAGGTTGAGCGCGTCGGAGAAATAGTCCTGCTGGCTCTTGCCGTAGCAAGTACCATGCTTGATCCATTCGTGGCGCTCGAGCTTGGAAGCCGTGCCTGGCATCACCTGGTCGAGCTCGGCACGCGTCTTTGCGTCGAGATCGACCGGTGGCAGGTCTCCCCAATGCGACGGATTGTCATTGGCCTTGTCGCTCGCCGAGACCTGGCAATAGAAATTGCCGTTCGGCTGCGGCCACAGCCCATGCAGCGTGAAATGCGAGGCATCGAACTCGTTCGGGCTCTGTGCCTTGCATTCGGGCTTGCTCGCCTTGGTCTCGCAGAAAGCCGGCTGCCAGCTCAGCGCAAAGACATATTCGGGTTTTCCGGAGGCAGACGATGACGGCTTGGTCTGGCCGGAAGGCGCCGGCGTGACCGACGCGCCGCCGCCGGTGACATGGCCGCAGCTGATCTTCACCCAGCGCCGCTCGGGATCGGCACCCGGCACCTGGATGAGGTAGTGCGTGGGCTCGTCCTTGTTGCCGGCAAGCAGCTCGTAGCTCTTGCCGGCCTCGGTCGAGACATTGCCGGGGTTCTTGCCACTCTTGATGGCCTGCGTCGCCGGACAGGCGCTGTCGGCCACGAAGGTGCCGCTCATCTTCACGTCGGCATGCGCCACCCCGACACCGGCGAAAGCCAGCACCATCGAACCCCACAACGCCCAAACCCGCATCCCGTTCTCCCGGCGATCATTGAACCGTATTGGATTCGTCACACTAGAACAGCCGACGTGTCAGAATTGCGATCTTTTTCGTCGCGCGAAAAAACTATCCCCAGCTGAGCGCTTGCAATCCGCGCGCCCGCAAGCTGCCCGATCGCCTTGGCGATGTGACGGATTGCCGACGTAGCATCTCGGCAAGCGCGCTCATCCTCTTGACGCCGGCAAACGCCTCGCCCAACAGTCGCCGAGGGAGCGAGACATGCCATTCGACAAGCAGATGAGGCTGGCTTCACCGACCGGGGCCGAGCTCAACCTTTATGTGAAAGAAGCCGCCGGAAATCCCCGCGCCGTGGTCCAGATCAACCATGGCCTGGCCGAACATGCGGCGCGTTACGCCCGCTTTGCCGATTTCCTGGGGCCGCGCGGATTCCACGTCTATGCCCACGACCATCGTGGCCATGGCGCGACGAAGGCTCCCGGCGCGCCGCTCGGCAAATTCGCCGACGGCGACGGCATCGCCAAGGTGATCGCCGACGTCGATGCCGTTCACGACCTGATCGCGGCCGAGCATCCGGGATTGCCGGTCATCATCTTCGGCCATTCGCTCGGCGCCTCGGTCGCGCTGAACTTCGTCCTGCGCCACTCCGAGCGTGTCCATGCCGCCGCGATCTGGAACGGCAATTTCTCGCAAGGCCTGCTCGGGCAATTGGCGCTGCTCATCCTCGGCTGGGAGCGGATGCGGCTGGGTTCCGACGTGCCGTCTCGCCTTTTGCCCAAGCTCACGTTCCAGGCCTGGGGCAAGGCGGTGCCCGACCACCGGACCTTGTTCGACTGGCTGTCGCGCGACCCGGTCGAGGTCGACAAATATGTCGCCGACCCGCTCTGCGGCTGGGATGCGTCGGTCTCGATGTGGCGCGATGTGGTCGACATGGCGGTTCATGGCGGCAAGGACCAGAGCTTTGCCGGCGTCCGGCGCGATCTCTTCGTCAACCTTGTCGGCGGCGAGAAAGACCCCGCGTCGGACTACGGCAAGGCCGTCAATCACCTGGCAAAGCGCATGCGGGCATTGGGCTTTTCGAATCTGGTTTCAAAGGTTTATCCGGAAACCCGCCATGAAAGCCTGAACGAGATCAACCGCGACTCCGTCATGAATGATTTCGCCGCTTGGGCCGACGGCGTGCTGAAATCCTGATCCGGCGTGGCCTATCGTATGGGTCGTGACACGGCCGGTGCGTGTTGCTAGAGCCTGCGTTTCGTTAGAACACGGTGATCCATGACCGCCCCTCCGCTGAAAGGCATCCGCGTTATCGAACTTGCCCGCATCCTGGCCGGTCCCTGGGCCGGGCAATTGCTGGCCGATCTCGGCGCCGATGTCATCAAGGTCGAGAGCCCTGACGGGGGCGACGATACCCGCAAATGGGGTCCGCCATTCGTCATGAGCCATGACGGCGAAAACCTTTCGGCCGCTTATTATCACTCCTGCAATCGCGGCAAACGCTCTATCGCCGTCGATTTCTCCAAGCCCGAGGGCGCCGAGACGCTGCGCAGGCTGATCGCCACAGCCGACGTGCTGATCGAAAACTTCAAGCTCGGCGGCCTGAAGAAATACGGCCTCGACTACGAAAACCTGAAGGCGATCAATCCGCGGCTTGTCTATTGCTCGATCACAGGCTTCGGCCAGGATGGACCCTACGCGCCCCGCGCGGGTTACGATTTCATCATCCAGGCCATGGCCGGCATGATGTCGATCACCGGCGAGCCCGGCCGTGAGCCCCAGAAGGCCGGCGTCGCCATCTCGGATCTCTTCACCGGCCTCTATTCGGTGATCGCCATCCAGGCAGCACTTCGCCATGCCGAAAAGACCGGCGAGGGCCAGCATGTCGACATGGCGCTCTACGACAGCCAGATTTCGGCCCTCGGCAACCAGAACCTCAACTATCTGGTCTCGGGCAAGTCGCCGGTGCAGATGGGCAATGCGCATATGAACATCGCCCCCTACGAAGTCCTGCCGGTGAGGGACGGCCACATCATCCTCGCGGTCGGCAATGACGGGCAGTTCGGCAAGTTCTGCGCCGCCGTCGGCATCGCCGATCTGCCCGCCAATCCGGATTTCGCCACCAACCCTGCCCGCGTCGCCAACCGCGTGAAGCTGCGCGAGCGGATCGTCGAGACGCTGGCGGCGTTCGATCGCGATCCGTTGCTGGCGAAGCTGGAAGCCGCCGGCGTGCCGGCGAGCCCGATCAACACGATCGGCCAGATGTTCGCCGATCCGCAGACCATCGCGCGCGGCATGCGGCTCGACCTCGACGATGGCCACGGCAATCGCCTGCCCTCGGTGCGCGCGCCGATGGTGATGTCGGGCACGCCGCTCGTCTATGAGCGCCCTTCGCCGCGCCTTGGCGAGCACACGGACGAAATCCTTGCCGAACTGGAGAGAGCAAAATGAAGACCGGCGGACAACTGATCGTCGAGGCGCTGGAAGCCAACGGCACCGACCGCATCTTCTGCGTTCCGGGCGAATCCTATCTCGCGGTGCTCGACGCGCTGCATGACTCTTCGATCCGCACCATCGTCTGCCGCCAGGAAGGGGGTGCCGCGATGATGGCCGACTGCCAGGGACGGCTGACCGGCAAGGCCGGCATCTGCTTCGTCACTCGCGGCCCCGGCGCGACCAATGCCTCGGCCGGTATCCACATCGCCATGCAGGATTCGGTGCCGCTGATCATGTTCATCGGCCAGGTCGCCAGCCACGCCAAGGAGCGCGAGGCGTTCCAGGAGGTCGACTACAAGCGCTTCTTCGGCGACATCGCCAAATGGGTGGTCGAGATCGACGATGCCGCGCGCATCCCCGAATTCGTCACCCGCGCCTTCGCGGTCGCGACCTCCGGCCGCCCGGGCCCGGTGGTCATCTCGCTGCCGGAAGACATGCTGACCAGCGAGGTCGAGGCTCCGGAAGCGCTGCCGCACACGCCTGTCGAGACGCGTCCAGGTAAGGACGAGCTCGATGCGCTGGAGATGTTGCTGAGCAATGCCAAGCGTCCTTTCGTCATTCTGGGCGGCACGCGCTGGAACGAGGAAGCGGTGGCGCATATGCGCACGATCGCGGAGACCTGGTCGCTGCCGGTCGGCTGCTCCTTCCGCCGCCAGATGCTGTTCGACCATCTCCATCCAAACTACGCCGGCGATGTCGGCATCGGCATCAATCCGAAGCTGGCGGAGCGGATCAAGCAGGCCGATGTCGTGCTCTTGCTCGGTGGCCGCCTGGGCGAGATGCCGTCTTCCGACTACACGCTGCTGAAGAGCCCCTACCCCGACCAGGCGCTGGTGCATGTCCATGCCGATGCCGGCGAACTCGGCCGCGTCTACCGGCCGACAGTGGCGATCAACGCTTCGCCCGCCGCCTTCGTCGAGGCTTTCGCCAAGCGCAGGCCAACGGCCAAGCCCAGCTGGGCGGCCGAGACGGAAAATGCGCACGCCGCCTATCTCGAATGGTCAACGCCGCCGCAGACCGGTCCGGGCGCCGTCCAGATGGGCCCGATCATAGACTATCTGGGAAAGGTTCTGCCGGAGGATGCAATCCTCACCAACGGCGCCGGCAACTACGCCACCTGGGTGCATCGCTTCTACCGCTCCCGCCGCTTCGGCACGCAAGCCGCGCCCACGTCCGGCTCGATGGGCTACGGCACGCCGGCCGCGGTCGCGGCCAAATCGCTGTTCCCGGATCGCACCGTGGTTGCCTTCGCCGGCGACGGCTGCTTTCTGATGAACGGCCAGGAGTTCGCGACAGCTGTTCAGTATGATCTGCCGATCATCGTGATCGTCGTCAACAACGGCATTTACGGCACGATCCGCATGCATCAGGAGCGGGAGTATCCAAGCCGCGTCGTCGCCACAGATCTCAAGAACCCCGACTTCGCGGCGCTGGCCCGCGCCTATGGCGGCCATGGCGAAACGGTCGAAAAGACCGCCGACTTCGCGCCCGCCTTCGAGCGCGCGCGCGCCAGCGGCAAGCCGGCGATCGTCGAGATCAAGCTCGATCCCGAGGCGATCACGCCGACCCGCACGCTGACGCAAATCCGTGAGAAGAGCTGAGGCAGCCTTTCTGCCGGCTGCACGACAAAAGGGGCGCTAAACCGCCCCTTTTTCGTCTTCACATCGCCTTCTCGATCTGGCCGCGGATCTCGCCGTCCTTGTTCTTGGCGGTGTGGACGTTGACGTAGTATTTGCCGGCCTCGAGGTCGGCTGCCTGCGCGTCGGTCAGCGTCGCCGACCCCTTGATCGGGCTCTTCAGCTTCTTGAACGGGATCACCGGATCCGCGTTCGCGCCCATGTCTGCCGGTCCGTGGATGTGGGCGGCCACGGCAGGCCCGCTGAGGCCGGAATATTTGACGTTCCAGCTGAGCTTCTTGCTTGTGCTGTCGAAGGTGAATGTGGCGGTTCCCTTGCCCTTGGTGGTCACGGGCGGGCTCTGCTGGCTGCCGTCGAGCGTCGCCTTGAACTTCATCGTCTCGGACATGGCCGGCCATGCGAGGAGAAAGGCGGTCGAGACGGCTAAAGCCGAAAGCATCGGCACGAATAGGATGCGCATGAGAACCTCCGTTGGTTGCAGCATCCAGCACGGCTCCCCGGCGCGCGGATGCATCAATGCAACGGTTGGGTGCCCGGATGTATCCCGGCACACAATTATTTTACCGCGACCCCAAAGAAAAAGGGGCGGTCGCCCGCCCCTTTCCAGCTTCCGCGTCGAGAACGGAGCTTACTTGATCGCCTTGTCGGTGATCGCGGTCGTGTAGGCGCCGCTCGCCTCCTTGCTGATGATCTTCTGGTCGAGCAGCGCCTTGGCGGTGCGCTCGTAAGCGGCCGGGATCAGCTTGCCGTCGGCATTGTCGATCAGCTTGGCCACTTCCTTCATCATGAACTTCTGGTGGTTCTCGTCCTGGCCGCCGGCGTCGACGACGATGCCAGCCGCCTCCTCGGTGTTCTCCGTGGCGTATTTCCAACCCTTCATCGAGGCGCGCACGAAGCGCACCATCTTGTCCTCGAAGGCCGGATCCTTGAGCTTGTCCTCGAGCGTGTAGAGCCCGTCCTCCAACAGGTCGTTGCCCATGGCGGAGTAGTTGAAGACGGTGAGGTCTTCCGGCTTGTAGCCGGCGTCCAGCACCTGGCCGTATTCGTTATAGGTCATCACCGAGATGCAGTCGGCCTGTTTCTGGATCAGCGGCTGCACGTCGAAGCTCTGCTTGAGCACGGTGACGCCGTCAGGGCCGCCATCGGTCTTGAGGCCGATCTTGTTCATCCAGGCGTAGAACGGATATTCGTTGCCGAAGAACCAGACGCCGAGCGTGTGGCCCTTGAAGTCGGCTTCCGTCTTGATCGGTCCATCCTTGGGGCAGACCAGTTCCATGCCCGCCTTCTTGAACGGCTGGGCGATGTTGACGAGCATCACGCCCTTGTCGCGGGCGGCGAGTGCCCCGCCCATCCAGTCGACGATGACGTCGGCGCCGCCGCCGGCGATCACCTGCTCGGGCGCGATGTCGGGACCGCCCGGCTTGATGTCGACGTCGAGGCCTTCGGCATCGTAGAAGCCCTTGGCCTTGGCGACATAATAGCCGGCGAACTGGGCCTGCGTGACCCATTTCAATTGCAGTGTCACCTTGTCGGCGGCCATCGCCTGGAAGGCGGCCAGCGACATGGCGCCGGCCAAAGCAGAAATCAGCAGTCTTTTCATGTTATTACCCTCTGAAGTTAGCACCCAAACCCACCGCCCCTATCCACCTCGGACAGAGGGATGCCAAAACGTGACGGCTCTCTCGATGAGAGCGACCACGCCATAAAAGACCGAACCCGCAAGTGCTGCAACTGCGATTTCGGCCCACACCATGTCGATGTTCATCCGCCCGACTTCCGTCGAGATGCGGAATCCCATGCCGACCACGGGCGTCCCGAAGAACTCCGCGACGATGGCGCCGATCAGCGCCAGTGTCGAGTTGATCTTCAGCGCATTGAAGATGAACGGCATCGCGGCCGGCAGCCTGAGCTTGAGCAAGGTCGGCCAATAGCCCGATGCATAAGTGCGCATCAGGTCGCGTTCCATATGCCCGGATGCGGCCAGCCCGGCGACCGTGTTCACCAGCATCGGGAAGAAGGTCATGATGATGACGACCGCGGCCTTGGACGGCCAGTCGAAGCCGAACCACATGACCATGATCGGCGCGACGCCGATGATCGGCAGCGCCGAAACCATATTGCCGATCGGCAGCAGGCCGTGCCGCAGGAACGGCACGCGGTCGGCGAGGATGGCGACGATAAAGCCGGCGAGGTTGCCGACGACATAGCCTATCAGCACCGCCTTGAAGATCGTCTGGCGCACGTCCGACCCCAGGATCGGCAGCGAGTTGGCGATACGCGCCCCGATGGCGCTGGGCGGCGGCAAGAGGATGAAGGGGACGCCGGCGCCGCGCGTCACCGCTTCCCAGATGATCAGGATCCAGGCGCCGAAGATCGCCGGGATGATCAGGCGCAGCGCCGTCTTCGCCCAGCCCTGCGTGGGGCGTAACGACGACAGCAAGGCGACACAGCGCCAGGCAAGCAGCCAGGCGGCGGCAAGCAGCAGGAAATACGGCGCCAGCGCGGTGCCTTCGAACCCGGCTATGCCCTTGATCAAGAGCCAGGCTGCGGCATGCGCGCCGACAAAGAGTACGATCGCCTCCACGACTGGCGTCAGCGTTGCGAGCGAGACCAGTGCCGCGATGAGCAACAGCCCGATGATCAGCCCTCTCGCGCCCATATAGGGATAGGCCAGCGTTGCGGCCGGCTCCGCCAGCGCGGCTGCTTCCGGCTTCGACATTGCGCCGAGCGCGAAGGCGATGAGGCACAGCGCGATCGCCAGCACCGGTTGCCAGGACGGTTTCAACCAGCTCATGCCGGCCTCCCGCCCATGGCCCGGTCGACGAGGCGTCCGGCAATGCCGACGACCATCACCAGCAGTGCCGCGACGATCGAGCCCGCGACCAGGGCTGACCAGATATCGATGGTCTGGCTGTAATAGGCGCCGGCGAGCAGCTTCGCGCCGATACCGGCGACCGCTCCGGTCGGCAGTTCGCCGACGATGGCCCCGACAAGGCTTGCCGCCACCGCCACCTTCATCGAGGTGAACAGGAACGGCACCGAGGCCGGCACGCGCAGCTTCCAGAATGTCTGCGAGGCGCTGGCGTTATAGGTATGCATGAGATCGAGATGCATGAGCTCGGGGGAGCGCAGGCCCTTCACCATGCCGACGGCGACCGGGAAGAACGACAGATAGGTCGAGATCAGCGCCTTGGGGATCAGGCCGGTGATGCCGATCGCCGCCAGCACCACGATGATCATTGGCGCCACCGCCAGGATCGGAATGGTCTGCGAAGCGATGATCCAGGGCATCAGGCTGCGGTCGAGCGTCGCCACATGCACGATACCCACCGCAATGACGATGCCGAGCGCCGTGCCGAAGGCAAAGCCGAGCAGCGTCGAGGACAGTGTCACCCAGGCGTTGTAAACCAGGCTGCGGTTCGAGGTGACGGATCGCAAAAAGGTGTTTTCGAAGAAATTCACCGCCACCTGGTGCGGCGCCGGCAGCGTCGGCTTCGGCTGCGACAACGTCTTGCCGATGAACTCGACGGTGCCGGGCGTCGCCTTGGCTCGGCGATCGAGGTCGCGCTGGAACGGCGCGTTGAGGATGACGGCAAAGACATACCAGAGGATTACCGCGCCGGCGAGGATGGTGGTGACGGGGATGACTTTCGAGCGGAAGCTATCCATTCACGGCGCCTCGCGGGCCACACGCCTTCGTCATCCTAGGGCGGAGCAAGGAGCGAAGCGACGCGGCGCAGACCCTAGGATCCATGCCGTTACCCCTCCGCTCCGCAACGGTGCGGAACAAGGCACCTTTCGCCCTGCGGCGTTTAGCGGCCATTCTGCATCGTTTTGACCCTTCGACCAGCGTCACGGAATGGATCCCAGGGTCTGCGCTCCGCTTCGCGTCGCTACGCCCTAGAATGACGAAATCGCGATGGCCGGCTTCCTTGACATGCGCGGTGGCGTGCCTGCTCCGCCCTAGGATGACGAAGGCGCGGTTGCGCGCCCCCTCATCCGACCTCCGCTTCGCTCCGGCCACCCTCTCCCCGTGGGGGAGAGGAGGAAACTCGTCCCCCTCAATCATCATAGCTGTGCCCCGCCCTCAAGCCGTCACGCACGCGGGCAGCAATCGCCAAAAACTCCGGCGTCTCGCGGATGTCGAGCGGCCGCTTCCTCGGCAGCGTCGATTCGATGACGTCGGTGACGCGGCCGGGCCGCGGCGACATCACGACGATGCGCGTCGAGAGATACACAGCCTCGGGGATCGAATGGGTCACGAAGCAGATCGTCTTGTTGGTGCGCTCCCATAGTTCCAGAAGCTGTTCGTTCAGATGGTCGCGCACGATCTCGTCCAGCGCGCCGAACGGCTCGTCCATCAAAAGCAGGTCGGCATCGAAGGCGAGCGCGCGTGCGATCGAGGCGCGCTGCTGCATGCCGCCGGAAAGCTGCCAGGGATATTTCTTCTCGAAGCCCGAGAGGTTGACCAGTTCCATCGTGCGCTTGATGCGCTCGGCCTGCTCGGACTGGCTGAGCCCGATGATCTCCAGCGGCAGCGCCACATTGCGCTCGATGGTGCGCCACGGGAACAGGGCCGCCGCCTGGAACACATAGCCATAGGCGCGTTTCTCGCGCGCCTGCTCTGGCGTCATGCCATTGACGGAGATCGCGCCCGAGGTTGCCTTCTCCAGGTCGGCGATGACGCGCAGCAAGGTGGTCTTGCCGCAGCCCGACGGCCCGATGAAGGAGACGAATTCGCCCTTGCCGATGGTCAGATCGACGTTGGACAGCGCCTGCACCGGACCGTCATTGGTCTGGAAGGTGAGGCCGAGCTTGCTTGCCGAAACGACGGCTGGCGGCTGTTCGGTCATTGGCTGCAGCCTGTCTTTCGCAGCCGCTGCCGTACTGTCCGCAATCCGGTTGATTTTATGATAGCGTTGCTTTCCACTCGTCCTGTCCCACCCGATCGACGCCGCCCGGAGCCTTGCCGATGTCGCCTAAACCCACCTGTCGTCTCGTTCGCCCCGAAAGCACCTATCAGGGCAAGCAGGGGCTGAGCTATTTCGCCGGCATCGCCGCCGAAACCGTCGGCTCGTCCGGCATCTGCATGCATCTTCTCACCATGCCGCCCGGCGCCCGCGCCAAGGCGCATATGCATGAAAGCCACGAGACGGCCATCTATGTGCTCTCGGGCGAAGTCCACACCTGGTACGGCGACCGGCTCGAGCATCATATCGTCGTCAAGGCCGGCGACCTGTTCTACATTCCGGCGGGAGTGCCGCATCTGCCGGCCAATCTGAGCAACGCCCCGTCCTCGGCCGTCATTGCCCGCACCGATCCCAACGAGCAGGAAAGCGTCGTCCTGCTGCCGGAACTGGATGCTCTGGTTGCCTGAGGCTGGTGGGGCCGCCGTTACTTGCATCGCGCGACTTCGCCCATCACATTGCCGTCTTCGTCGGCCACCACCAGCTTCTTCGCGTTCTTCGCGCTGCGCTTGATGGTGAACTTGGCCGGCGCCTGTCCCTCTTCGCCTTCAGCCTCGCATTTTGCCGTCACCACGAGCGATCCATCAGCCTGCGCTTGGCTGTCGCTGAAGGTGCAGGCGCTGGCCGCCGTGATCAGTTCCTTGTCGGTCAAAAGCAGCATCTTGTCGGCGGCGACTTCCTGCCTGTTCCGGTTGATGCAGCCATATTTGTCGCCATAAGGCTTGGACAGGTCGATGCCCGCGGCCTGGGCATGGCCAGCGGCCAGCATCGCGGCCGCCGCCAGGAGCAGGTAAGGAGCCCGCATGGTCAGACCCCGGTGGCCGGGATGCCGGTACGCTCCACCTTGCGCGGCGCGGAGATCTCCTTCCAGGTCGACAGCGCCCGGTTGACCGCGGCGTTCGGCTCGCGGGCGACGAACTCGCCATGGCCGGCCTTGGCCTTGACGTCCGCCTCCTCGATCGACAATTCGCCGCGCGAGAAGACGAAGCGCGGCAGGCCCGTCACCTCGACGCCCTCGAAGACATTGTAGTCGATCACCGACTGCTGCTTCTTGGCCGAGATCGTCTTCTTGCGCTTCGGATCCCAGACGATGATGTCGGCATCGGCGCCTTCGACGATCGCGCCCTTCTTCGGATACATGTTGAGGATCTTGGCGATGTTGGTCGAGGTCACCGCGACGAACTCGTTCATCGTCAGCCGTCCGGTGTTGACGCCTCTCGTCCACAGAACCGGCAAGCGGTCCTCGAGCCCGCCGGTGCCGTTCGGGATCTTGGTGAAGTCGCCGACGCCGTTGCGCTTCTGCTTGGTGGTGAAGGCGCAATGGTCGGTCGCCACCACTTGCAGCGATCCGGCCTGCAGGCCGGCCCACAGCGAATCCTGATGCAGCTTGTTGCGGAAGGGCGGGCTCATCACGCGGCGCGCCGCGTGGTCCCAGTCCTTGTCGAAATACTCGCTCTCGTCGAGCGTCAGGTGCTGGATCAGCGGCTCGCCGAACACCCGCATGCCCTTCTGGCGCGCGCGGCGGATCGCCTCGTGGCTCTGCTCGCAGGAGACATGCACGACATAGAGCGGCACGCCCGCCATGTCGGCGATCATGATGGCGCGATTTGTCGCCTCGCCTTCCACTTCAGGCGGACGCGAATAGGCATGGCCTTCGGGGCCGTTGTTGCCGGCGGCAAGCAGCTTTTGCGACAGTGCGGCGACCACGTCGCCGTTCTCGGCATGAACCAGCGGCAGCGCGCCGAGATCGGCGCAGCGCTGGAACGACGAATACATCTCGTCGTCATCGACCATCAGCGCTCCCTTATAGGCCATGAAGTGCTTGAACGAGGTGATGCCCCGGTCGACCACTTGAGCCATCTCGTCGAACACCTGCTTGCCCCACCAGGTGATCGCCATGTGGAAGGAATAGTCGCACGATGCCTTGGAGGTCTTGTTGTCCCACATCTGCAGCGCTTCCAAGAGCGACTGCTGCGGCGCGGGCAGGCAGAAATCGACCACCATCGTCGTGCCGCCGGAAAGCGCCGCGCGCGTGCCGGACTCGAAATCGTCTGCCGAATAGGTGCCCATGAACGGCATTTCGAGATGGGTGTGCGGATCGATACCGCCCGGCATGACATAGCAGCCCGTGGCGTCGAACTCGTGGTCGCCATGCAGGTTCGAGCCGATGGCGACGATCTTGCCGTGCTGCATCAGCACGTCGGCCTTCCACGTACGGTCGGCGGTGACGACGGTGCCGTTCCGGATCACTTTGGTCATATCTGTTCCCCTGTTCTTTCGCGCTTCTTTGCGAGCGGCGTTGCGAGGTGATTGGTCTAGAGCAATTTCAGGAAAAGTGTGAAGCGGTTTTCCGTCCGAAATTGCGTTAAAACAAAGAGATAGAGCAATCGCCGTTTCCGTGAAACGGCGATTGCTCTAGTCGGTCACTCCACGATTCCCGCCGTTTCCACCACCGCGTGGAACAGCACATCGGCGCCGGCGCTCGCCCATTCCTTGGTGATCTCTTCCGCCTCGTTATGGCTGAGGCCGTCGACGCACGGGCACATCACCATCGCGGTCGGTGCGACCCGATTGATCCAGCAGGCGTCATGGCCGGCGCCGGAGACGATGTTGCGATGCGAATAGCCGAGCCGGTCGGCCGCATCGCGGATTGCTTTCACGCAGTTCTTGTCGAAGGTGACCGGATCGAAATGGCCGACCTGCTCGATTTTGTACTGGATGTCGAGCGCGTCGCAGATCGTGTCGATGCCTTCGCGGATGCGGCCATCCATGGCGTCGAGCACCTCCTTCTCGGGCGAGCGGATGTCGATGGTGAAGACGGTGCGGCCGGCGATGATGTTGCGCGAGTTCGGATAGACTTCCATATGGCCGACCGCGCCGACGGCGTCGGGCTGGTAGTCCATGGCGATCTCGTGCACCAGCTCGATCACGCGCGCCATGCCGAGCCCGGCATTGCGGCGCTTCGGCATCGGCGTCGAGCCGGTATGCGCTTCCTTGCCGGTCAGCGTCACCTGCAGCCATTTGAGGCCCTGCCCATGGGTGACCACGCCGATGTCGATGCCCTCGTCCTCGAGGATCGGTCCCTGCTCGATATGCAATTCGAAGAAGGCGTGGATCTTGCGGTCGCCGACCTTCTCGGTGCCCTTCCAGCCGATGCGTTCGAGCTCCTCGCCGAACTTTTTGCCGTCCTTGTCGACATGCTGGTAGACGTCGGCCTGGTCGAGCACGCCGGCGAACACGCCGGACGCCATCATCGCCGGCGCGAAGCGCGCGCCTTCCTCGTTCGTCCAGTTGGTGACGACGATCGGATGCCTGGTCTTGATGCCGAGGTCGTTGAGCGAACGCACGACCTCCAGCCCGCCCAGAACGCCGAGCACGCCGTCATATTTGCCGCCGGTCGGCTGCGTGTCGAGATGGCTGCCGACATAGACGGGCGGCAGGCTGGGATCGGTGCCCTCGCGGCGGGCGAACATCGTGCCCATCTCGTCGACGCCCATTTCGAGCCCGGCGGCATCGCACCAGCGCTTGAAAAGATGGCGGCCCTCGCCATCCTCGTCGGTCACGGTCTGGCGATTGTTGCCGCCGGCAATGCCGGGGCCGATCTTCGCCATCTCCATGATGGAATCCCACAAACGGTCTGAATTGATTCGCAGATTTTCGCCGGGTGCGGCCATTTGCGGTTCCCATTTTCACCAGGGGTCTTGTCGCCCCTTGAGTGGTTTGCATCCTGACCGTATGGTCAGCTTTCAGACTACACAAGCTGACCAAGCGGTCAACGAGAATCTTGGGGGAGACATGGCCGAAACCACCCGCCCCATGCGGAGACAGGACATAAGGCGGGAGAATGAAAAAGCTATTCTTCTCGCCGCCGAAAAGGTATTCGCGGAGGCCGGGTTCGGCGGCGCCACGATGCAGCTGATCGCCGATCTGGCGGGGCTGCCAAAGGCAAATCTGCACTATTATTTCGCCACCAAGGAAGAGCTCTACCGGTCCGTCGTCCAGAACATTTTCGAGATCTGGCTGCAGGCGGCCAATTGCTTCGACGCGGCGCGCGGCCCGGTTGACGGCATCAGCGCCTATATCGACGCCAAGATGGAAATATCGCGCCGCCACCCGGACGGTTCGAAGGTCTGGGCCTCGGAAGTCATGCACGGCGCGCCGGTGCTTCAGGACTATATGGAATCGACACTGCGCGAATGGACCGACGGCCGCGTCGAGATCATCGGGCGCTGGATCGAGGAGGGCAAGATGGACCCGGTGGACCCGCGCCACCTGCTCTACATGCTCTGGGCCACGACCCAGCACTATGCCGATTTCGGCCACCAGATCGAGACGCTGAACGGCGGCAAGTCGCTCTCCGACCGGCAATGGCGGGAAGCCAAGGAAAACATCAAGCGGGTGATCCTGACGGGCATCGGCGCGCAGCCTGTCTGAATCACACCGAAGGTCGGCGCCACGGCGTCGACCTCAGCCAGCGGCTTTGCGGACAACCTCCCCTCGACGGGGAGGATATCCGCGCCGGCTTGTCAGTCGATCGACCTCAGCACATCGCGAACATGGTCGATCAGTTCGTTGATCTGGCCCTTGGTGATGATCAGCGGCGGCGACAGCGCGATGATGTCGCCGGTGGTGCGGATCAGCGCGCCGCGCTCGAAGGCCTTCACGAAGGCCGAGAAGGCCCGCTTGGTCGGGCTGCCGGCGATCGGCGCCAGTTCGATCGCGCCGATCAGGCCGATGTTGCGGATGTCGATGACATGCGGCTCGCCCTTCAGCGAATGCAGCGCGTCTTCCCAGTAGGGCGCCAGTTCCTCGCCCCGCGTCAGCAGGCCCTCTTCCTTGTAGGTGTCCAGCGTGCCGAGCGCCGCGGCGCAGGCGATCGGATTGCCCGAATAGGTGTAGCCGTGGAAGAACTCGATCATGTGCTCCGGGCCGGTCATGAAGGCGTCGTGGATCTCCTTCTTGACGAACACCGCGCCCATCGGGATGACGCCGTTGGAGACACCCTTGGCGGTCGTCATGATATCCGGCGTGACGCCGAAATAGTCCGCCGCGAACGGCGCGCCGAGACGGCCGAAGCCGGTGATCACTTCATCGAAAATCAACAATATGCCGTGCTTGGTGCAGATTTCCCGAAGCTTCTGCAGATAGCCCTTCGGCGGCAGGATGACGCCGGTGGAGCCGGCGACGGGCTCGACGATGACGGCGGCGATGGTCGAGGCGTCATGCAGGGTGACGAGACGCTCCAGCTCGTTGGCGAGTTCGGCGCCATGCTCGGGCACGCCCTTCGAGAAGGCGTTCTTCTCCGGCAGGTGCGTATGCGGCAGATGGTCGACGCCGCCGAGCAGCGTGCCGAACATCTTGCGGTTGGAGACGATGCCGCCGACCGAGATGCCGCCGAAATTGACGCCGTGATAGCCGCGCTCGCGGCCGATGAGGCGGGTGCGCGAGCCCTCGCCCCTGACCCGGTGATAGGCGATCGCCATCTTCAGCGCCGTCTCGACCGATTCCGAACCGGAATTGGTGAAGAAGACATGGTCCATGCCCTTGGGCGCGATGTCGACCAGGCGGTTCGCCAGTTCGAACACGATCGGGTGGCCCATCTGGAAGGCCGGCGCATAGTCGAGCTCGGCGGCCTGGCTCTGGATCGCCTCGGTGATCTTCGGCCGGCAGTGGCCGGCGTTCACGCACCACAGGCCCGCGGTGCCGTCCAGCACCTTGCGGCCGTCGCTGGTCGTGTAGTGCATGTCCTTGGCGGACACGAACATGCGCGGCGCCTGCTTGAACTGCCGGTTTGCCGTGAACGGCATCCAGAATGCGCTGAGATCGTTCGGCGTGACTTTCAGCCGGTTGGACATGACCAGGACTTCCCCTTGTAAGCGTGTTTCGGTGCGGCCAACGCTTGGTCTTCGCTGCGTTTTCGTGCTACGCAAAATTTTGACCGGTTGGACAAACGTTAGCACCGCCTGTCGGCGGTCAAGGGATTACTAGCGGAAATGCGGCATCGAAATCGCGCTCCACAGCCCAAGGAAAAACTGGTCCAGACAATTGGTCCAGAGAGCCCACGCGAAGACGGCCTGCAAGGATGACGGACACGACGGAAAGCTCCGCTCCCCGCCGCACCCGCATCCAGCAGGAAAAGCGCGAGCTCATCCTGGAAGCCGCGCTCGAAGTCTTCTCCGCCAACGGTTTTCGCGGCTCGACCATCGACCAGATCGCCGAAGCCGCCGGCATGTCGAAGCCGAACCTTCTCTATTACTTCCGCCGCAAGGAAGACATTCACGAGACGTTGATGCAGCGCCTGCTCGACACCTGGCTGGCGCCGCTGCGCGAGCTCGACGACATCGGCGATCCGCTGACGGAGCTCAGAAGCTACATCCGCAGGAAGCTCGAAATGGCGCGCGACTTCCCGCGCGAAAGCCGGCTGTTCGCCAACGAGATCCTGCAGGGTGCGCCGCGCATCAAGCCGATGCTGGAGGGTGAACTGAAGACCCTGGTCGACGAGAAGGCCACCGTCATCAAGGGTTGGATGCGCGCCGGCAAGATCGCCCGCACCGATCCCTGGCACCTGATCTTCTCGATCTGGGCGACGACGCAGCACTATGCCGATTTCGACGTCCAGGTCCGCGCCGTGCTCGGCGCCGACCGCGGCGGCGACGGGCGCTTCGAGGACGCCGCGCGCTTCCTGGAGCAGCTGTTCCTGGATGGGCTGAAGCCGAAGGGCTGACGTCGACAAGTGGCTTAGCAGGTGGGGCCCGTGTGTGTGGCTAACCGTCGTCTGGTTGTTGCTGACCTTGGAGATTGGCCGAGGCGCCCATCACTTCGTCATCCACGGGCGGAGCAAGGAGCGAAGCGACGCGGCGCAGACCCGAGGATCCATTCCGTGACCTCGGAGCGCCGCCACCGTCCAGAATTCTGCTCCGCTGCACCCTTCGATCAAGGTAACGGAATGGATCCTCGGGTCTCCGCGTCCGCTTCGCTCCCGCTCCGCCCGTGGATGACGAAGCTGGGGGGCTGCCGCCAGCCAGCCTCACGCGCTGCGTTTCTGAACCGATTGTGCATCCAACAATTTCTGCAGCTTCGCGACCGAGTTCTGCTCGGCAAGCGGCGTGTAGACGATCAATCGCATGTCCGAGCCGTCGTCGATTGACAGGCTCATATGCTCGAACGTCATGGCGCCGGCGATCGGATGGCGCAGATGCTTCAGGCCGGAGAGCCGATGCACCACATCGCGCTGCGGCCACCACTCGCGGAATTCGGAACTTGAGCGCATCATCAGCGCGATCAGCCGCTCGAAGTCCGGATCGCCGGTGTATTTCGCGCTCTCGGCGCGGAACGCGGCAAGGGTTGCGCGCGCCAGTTGCTCCCAATCCACCAGCAGGTGCCGCCGGTGCGGATCGGTGAAGACACCATGGATGATGTTGCGCGCATCACCCTCCAGCAGGCCGTAATCGCCGAAAATGGCGACGGCCGCGTCGTTCCAGGCCAGCACGTCCCAGCGCGGGCCGACGACATAGGCGGGCTGCAGGACCAGGCTCTGCAGCATGTGCAGCAACGGTCCCTCGACCTTTACCTGTACGATGCGCCGCCGCTCCGGCTGCTGGCGGCCGGCGAGCGTGAACAAATGCCGCTGCTCGGCGCCGTCGAGCCGCAATGCCTGGCAGAGCGCGGTCAGGACCTCGACCGAAGGACGCACGTCCCTGCCCTGCTCAAGCCAGGTATACCAGGTCGTGCCGACGCCGGCGATCATCGCCACTTCCTCGCGCCTCAGCCCGGGCGTGCGCCGCCGCTGACCGGCGGCAATGCCGGTCTCCGAGGGCGAAAGCCGCTCGCGACGGGAACGCAGGAAGGCGCCAAGTTCGCGCCGGCGGTGATCTTCGGGAGAATGGGCGGTGGCATCCATGCATCTATTATAGCAGTACCGATACCAGGATAAAGTTTGAACTGTTTGGGCCTCGCGCGATGTCCCATCTTTCCCTTCAGAGCAGCGCAAGGAGGCTCTGGACATGGAACTCAAGGACAAAACCATTCTCGTCACCGGCTCGACTGACGGCGTCGGCCGCGTGGTCGCCGAGCGGCTCGGCGCGGCCGGCGCGCGCATGCTGGTGCATGGCCGCGACGAAGGCCGCGGCAAGGCGACCGCAGCCGCCATAGAAGCAAAAGGCGGCAAAGCCGAATTTCTCGCAGCCGACCTCGCTTCGCTTGCCGAGGTGCGCCGCCTCGCCGAAGCCGTGCGCGCAAGGACCGACCGGCTCGACATCCTGATCAACAATGCGGGCGTCGGCACCGGCGGCCAGGGCGCGAAGCGGCAGGTCAGCGTTGACGGCTATGAACTGCGCTTCGCCGTCAACTATCTCGCCGGTTTCCTGCTGACCTCGGAACTCTTGCCGCTCATCAAGGCAAGCGCGCCGGCGCGCATCGTCAATGTCGCCTCGGCCGGCCAGCAGGCGATCGACTTCGACGACGTGATGCTGACGCATGGCTACAGCGGCGTGCGCGCCTACTGCCAGAGCAAGCTGGCGCAGATCCTGTTCACCGTCGACCTGGCTCAGCAGCTCGATGGCACGGGCGTCAGCGTCAACGCCTTGCACCCGGCAAGCTACATGGACACCACCATGGTCCGGCAGGCCGGCGTCACGCCGTGGAGCTCTGTCGAGACCGGCGCCGACGCCATCCTCAACCTCGCGACGTCGCCCGCGCTCGAAGGACGCAGCGGCCGCTACTTCGACGGCCAGCGGGAATCGCGCGCCGAGGCCCAGGCCTATGACGAAAAAGCCCGCCGCCGATTGCGGACCTTGAGCCTCGAACTGATCGAGCGTCCATCCTCCAAATCCAAGGAACAACATTCATGAGCGAGACCATCGAACATTGCGTCATCATCGGCGGCTCATCCGGCATCGGCCTTGCCACGGCCAAACGGCTGGTCGGCCCCACGATGAAAGTGACCATCACCGGCCGCAACGAGGAGAAGCTCAAAGGCGCGTGGAAGATCCTTGATGGCACCGTCGGCAAGGCCGCCTTCGACGCGACGAAGCCGGACGAGGTCCGGCATTTCTTCGACGGTCTCGGGCCGTTCGATCACCTGGTCCTCGCCGCGAGCGGCGGCAAGGGATTGGGGCCGTTCGCGACGCTCGACCTCGCCGATATCGGCAGTGGCGTCGAGGAAAAGATCCGGCCGCAATTGTCCTGTCTGCAGGCGGCCCTGCCGACCATGAACAAGGCCGGATCGGTCACCTTCATCTCGGCCGTCTCGGCGCAGATTGCAGCGCCCGGCGTCGCCGGCATCGGCGCCATCAACGGCATGCTGCTCACCGTCGCGCCGATCCTGGCTGTCGAGCTGAAGCCGCTGCGCGTCAACGTCGTGGCGCCCGGCGTCATCGACACGCCCTGGTGGGACTTTTTGCCGGACGATCAGCGGCAGGCGGTGTTTGCCGAATATGCCGGCAAGACACCGGTCGGCCGCATCGGCCGCGCCGAGGACGTCGCCGAGGCGATCGCCTTCCTGGTCTCCAACGGCTTCATGACCGGGCAGGTGCTGACTTGCGACGGTGGTTTGCGCTTTGCGGCGTGAGTGGTGACCAATGCATGTCGCTCAGAAGTGTGCAGCGGTTCTGGGACAACGACATGCATCAAAACAAAGACCTAAAAGCGCGTCGCCTGAATCCGTTCCAGCGCGACGCGCTTAAGGCGAAAATCCGGCGTCAGCGCTGCCCCTCATTGCCCTGCCGGGCATTTCTCCCCGTAGACGGCAGGGCAATGAGGGCAGCGCCGACATCAGCAAATAGCTCGCCGACAACTGAACCGCCCCGCGCGCCGCCCCGTTCGCTCAGGCGGCCTTGGCCCTCTCGACCGGGTGGATGGCGTGGAAGGAGATGCTGAGCCGGTTCCAGGTGTTGATCATGCCGACAGCCACCGTCAGCTTGACCAGTTCCTCCTCGGAGAAATGTTCGAGCGTGCTGGCATAGAGGTCGTCCGGAACGCCGTTCTCCGAAATCTTCGTTACCTTCTCGGTCCAGGCAAGGGCGGCGCGCTCGCGCTCTGAAAACAGCGGCGATTCCTTCCAGGCGGCGACCAGATAGAGCCGCTGCTCGGTCTCGCCGTCGCGCCTCGCCTCGCGGCTGTGCATGTCGACGCAGTAGGAACAGCCATTGATCTGCGAGGCCCTGAGCTTGACCAGATGCATCAGGCTTTCTTCCAGCCCGCACTCGTCGACCGCCTTGTTGAGCGCCGTGACCGCCTTCAGAAGCTCCGGAGCCTTGGCGTAGAATTGCAATCTCTGTTTCATCGTCTTTCCTTCCAGGTTTTGGGTGGGTCTATATCTGTTTGGATGAAGCGGATTTCTGCGGCCGCTGGTGCCGCTCGACGAAGGCGCAACTCGCGGCATAGGATCGCGGATCGCCTTCGGCCGCATACTCCGCCACGATGTCGGAAATCTTCACTTCGGCGAGCGCTGCCCGATAGGCGCGCTCGGCCTTCAGCATCGCGGCATTGATGCCGCAGGGTTTGACATAGGCCGAGGCATCGATCTTGACCGGGGCACGCTGGCGTATCTCGCCGCAGCGGAACGCCGGCTCCCGTCCCTCGACGGCCAGCACGACGTCGAGCAGCGTGATCTGTTCCGCCGCCCGCGCCAGCCGATAGCCGCCCGCCGGCCCTGGCACCGATTCCAGGATGCGCGCCGCTGTGAGCTGATTGAGATGTTTCAGGAGATAGCTCGACGACAGCCCGAAGCACTCCGCGAGCGCGGCGCCAGGCATGGTGCTGTTGCCATCGACGCTGGCCAGCGTCGCCGCGCAATGGATGGCCGCCTCAACGCCCTCGCCCAGCTTCATCGTGCCGATCTCCAATTCATGGATATCTTTTATCGTGGATAGTTTTTATCTGCAATAGGCAAGATGAAAATTGCCCGCTAATTCGCAATGGCAGGATGAGAGAGAACGGCGCTTCGCAGGAGTTGGGTTCCTCGCACCCGGCAAAGCGCTACGCTATGCACATCTTCTGTGACTGGCGCGACTGATCAGGCCGAAGCTTGATTGCCACATGGTTCCCCCAATCCGTCGCTGCTTCGCAGCGCCACCTTTCCCCCCTCCGGAGGGAAAGGAAGGGAGCGCCGCTGGACGAGCATTGACGGCAAAAAGCTTGGCACGCCTTCCTCTACCCCGTCGATCGGGGGAGAGGTGGCTCGGCGAAGCCGAGACGGAGTGGGGGTCGACCAGTGCTGCATAAGACAATGCATGCGCCAAGCTCCCATGCACGCTATCGCCAAAGGCCAGCCGCTTGGAAATGTGGCACGCCGTAGCCGCAAACGAGGCGCAAGGAATGGCAACAGGCAATTTGGGGCCTCGGCGGTGTCCAGCCGTCCCGAAGACCCCTCTCCGTCCCGGCTTCGCCGGGCCACCTCTCCCCACTGCGTGGGGCGAGGAACCCAAGCCTATTCCGCCGCCACCTTGGCCATCGGATTGTTGGGGTGCGTCGTCCAGTTGGCGTAGATCGGGGACACCGGCTTGCCGGTGCGCTGGTCCATCACGCCGGCCGCCAGCGGCTCCATGGTGATGCAGCCTTCGACCGGGCAGACATTGACGCAGAGGTTGCAGCCGACGCATTCGGCCTCGATCACTTCGAAATGCCTGACGCCGTCGACCATATTGGTGATCGCCTGGTGCGAGGTGTCCTCGCAGGCGATATGGCAGCGGCCGCATTTGATGCAGGCGTCTTGGTCGATATGCGCCTTGGCGACATAGTTGAGGTTGAGATACTGCCAGTCGGTGACGTTGGGCGTTGCGCGGCCGATGATGTCGGAGAGCGAGGCATGGCCCTTCTCGTCCATCCAGTTCTCCAGCCCGGCGATCATCTCCTGCACGATCTTGAAGCCGTAGGTCATGGCCGCGGTGCAGACCTGCACATTGCCGGCGCCGAGCGCCATGAATTCAGCGGCATCACGCCAAGTGGTGATGCCGCCGATGCCCGATATCGGCAGGCCATGCGTTTCGGGATCGCGAGCGATCTCGGCCACCATGTTCATGGCGATCGGCTTCACCGCCGGACCGCAATAGCCGCCATGCGAGCCCTTGCCATCGATGGTCGGCTGCGGGGCGAAACTGTCGAGATCGACGCCGGTGATCGAGTTGATGGTGTTGATCAGCGACACCGCGTCCGTGCCGCCGGCAAGTGCCGCTCGCGCGGGCTTGCGCACATCGGTGATATTGGGCGTCAGCTTGGTGATGACCGGCATACGGGTATTCTGCTTGCACCAGCGCACCACCATCTCGATGTATTCGGGCACCTGGCCGACAGCCGCGCCCATGCCGCGTTCCGACATGCCATGCGGGCAGCCGAAATTGAGCTCGATGCCGTCGGCTTCCGTGTCCTCGACCACCGGCAGGATTGCCTTCCAGGCATCCTCGACGCAGGGAACCATCAGCGAGACGACGATTGCGCGGTCGGGCCAGTCCTTCTTGACCTGCTTGATCTCGCGCAAATTGACCTGCAGGTCGCGGTCGGTGATCAGCTCGATATTGTTCAGGCCGAGCAGGCGGCGGTCGGCGCCCCAGATCGCGCCGTAGCGCGGGCCGTTGACGTTGACGACCGGCGGGCCCTCCTCGCCGAGCGTCTTCCACACCACGCCGCCCCAGCCGGCCTTGAAGGCGCGGATGACATTGTAGGCCTTGTCCGTCGGCGGCGCCGAGGCCAGCCAGAACGGGTTGGGCGATTTGATGCCGACGAAATTGTTGCGGATGTCTGCCATGCTCATGCCCTCCCGTTAGAGGCCAGTGCCCGGTGGATGCTCTCGGCGGCGTCGCGCCCTTGCGCCACCGCCGAGACCGTCAGATCGTCGCCGCCGAAGATGCAGTCGCCGCCGGCCCAGACTTTTGCCAGCGAAGTGCGGCCTTCCGCGTCGACCCTGATGCGTCCGCCTTCGAGGTCGATCTGCTCGCCGCTGCCGTTGAGATGCGCCGGCACAAAGCTCTGGCCGATCGCCTTGAACACCTGGTCGGCGACAAGCGTGAGCCGTTCGCCGGTGCCTGTGAGCTTGTCGCCGCTGATCGCGGTGTATTCGAGCTCGATTGCCGAAACCTTGCCGTTCTCGGCAAGGACGCGCTTCGGCTGCAGCCAGTGGCGGATGGTGACGCCGTTGGCGGCGGCCAGGTCCTGTTCGAAGCCGGACGCGTTCATGTGCTCCTGGCCGCGCCGGTAGCAGACCGTCACTTCTTCCGCGCCGAGCAGCTTCGACTGCACCGCGGCATCGATCGCCGTCATGCCGCCGCCGATGACGACGACGCGTCGGCCGACCAGCAGGCTGGAAAGGTCGCTCGCCTGGCGCAGTTCCGAGATGAATTCCACCGCATTGGTGACGCCATCGGCATCCTCGCCATCGGCGCGCAGCGCATTGACCCCGCCGAGCCCGAGCCCAAGGAACACCGCGTCGTAGTTACGCATCAGGTCGGCAAGCTGGAAGTCGCGGCCGAGCGCCTTGCCGTTCTGGATATCGATGCCGCCGATCGCCGTGACATAGTCGACCTCGGCCTGGGCGAAATCGTCGACGCTCTTATAGGCGGCGATGCCATATTCGTTGAGGCCGCCGGCCTTCGGCCGCGCCTCCAGGATCGTCACCTCATGGCCATGACGGGCGAGGCGATGCGCTGCCGCCAGCCCGGCCGGCCCGGCACCGACCACGGCGATGCTCTTCCCGGTCGGCTCGGCGCGCTTGTAGAACTGCTTGTCCTCGCTCATGGCGACGTCGGTGGCGTAGCGCTGCAGCCGGCCGATCTGCACAGGCTTGCCCTCTGCCACCTCGCGCACGCAGACCTCTTCGCACAGCGTCTCGGTCGGGCAGACGCGGGCGCACATGCCGCCAAGGATGTTCTGGTCGAAGATTGTCTTGGCCGAGCCCAGCGGATTGCCGGTCGCGATCTGGCGGATGAACAGCGGGATGTCGATCGAAGTCGGACACGCGTTCATGCACGGCGCGTCGTAGCAGAAATAGCAGCGATCGGATTCGACCAGCGCCTCATGATGATCGAGCGGCGGATGCAGGTCGGAAAAATTGTCGGCATATTGCTCGGAAGACAGCCGGCCGCCGGCAATGCCTTCGATGAAATGACCAGTCGCCATTCCAGCTCCCCTTGTTGTCGTTTTGGGAAGGCTAGCACGTTTTATTTTTTTATCAATTGGTCAATTTTCGGCCAAGCCACTGTAATGGCTGAGTAAAACATGACAAATGAAATCATGTTATAGCCACCTCAGTAACCTCTGCTATGGCATGGCTTGTGACCTTGTGGCCATGGATCGACCGGATCTCGTCCGCCACCAGTTCCTGCAGCCGCCACAGATTGCGGTCATGGATGCCGAAGGTCTCGAGGTGGCTGACGGTGTTGTAGAGATATTCGGCGCCGGAACCGACATGGCCGCATGCGCAAGCCAATATCTTTGCTACGCTCTCCAGCGGCTGCCCGAGAGACGTCCCCCTGCCGGTGACGCCGACCCAGAAACCGAGCGCCTTGAGCGATCCTTGCACGGTGCGCACTGGGACCCATCGCACCGAGCTGACGGCTTCGTGATCGTCGATCTCGCGTCGCAACAGCCTTTCGATCTGGGCTGCCTTGTCACCGTCCGGCAGGCGGTAGATCACGCCATCGCAGCGCCCGCCGCGTTCGAGCGCCATCATCAGTCCGGGCTGCTCGGCGCTGCCTCTCCAGCGCACGAGATCCAGGCAGAAGGAGCGATGCCAGCCATGCGCCGAGGCGCGCAACTGCTCGACGGACTCGAAGGCCGGTTTCCAGATCAGCGAGCCATAGGCGAACACCCAAAGCGGACCTTCATCGGCCTCGCCGGCAAGACGCGTGGCGAGCGTCCGGAAATCATCGTCGCTTAGCTGTGTCCAATCCCCGCTGGGGCCAGGGTCGACCTCCTCCCGATGGCACAGAGCGACAAGTTCCGGCGTCAGTGACATGTGGCGCATGGATCGAAACCCCTCATCGGCAACAAGCAAAGTCGAAAACCCCATGGCGCGCAAGATTGCGAATCCTAAAGCATCACGCAGGAACGGATCGGAGCGAGGCGCGCTTTGATGCATGTCGTCGTCGCAAAACCGCTGCGCGCCCTAGGCGATATGCGCTGGTGCCTTGCCATCCTCGAATTCCAGCCCAGATGTCGGATTTCTGTCGCCAGGATCGTCCTAGGATGGATCGAACCGCGATCGCTGCCTGAACCGGTGAGGAGACCGACGATGCCGAAATCCCCGCAACCTTTCTTCTGGTACGAACTGATGACCACCGACCTCGACGCCGTCGAGGCTTTTTATACCGCCGTTGTCGGCTGGCGGGCCGAGCCCTTCGACAAGGCGCCTGGCATGCCGCGCTACATCGTGATGAATTCCAGCGTGCGCGGCGTCGGCGGGCTGATGACGATGCCGGAAGAACCCGCCAAGATGGGTATGCCGCCGGCCTGGGTGGGCTATATCTACACCAAGGACGTCGACGCCTCGACGCAAGCGCTCAAGGACGCCGGCGGTGCGGTGCACCGCGCGCCGGACGACATTCCGGGCGTCGGCCGCTTCGCCGTCGTTGCCGACCCGCAAGGCGCCGCCTTCATGTTCCTTCAGCCCAATCAGCCTGAACAGCCGCCGGTGCCGGCGACCACACCCGGCCATGTTGGCTGGCACGAGCTCTACACCTCGGACTGGAAAGCCGCCTTCGACTTCTATTCCAGCCAGTTCGGCTGGGAGAGCGCCGGCCAGTTGGACATGGGTGAGATGGGCATCTACCAGACTTTTGGCGCCGGCCCCGAATCCGGCGGCGGCATCATGAACAAGCCGCCGCAGATCCCGGTTCCCGTCTGGCAGTTCTATTTCAACGTCGACGCCATCGACGCCGCCGCCAAGCGCGTCACCGACAATGGCGGCAAGGTCATCATGGGCCCGATGGAGGTGCCGAGCGGCCAGTGGATCATCCAGTGCCAGGACCCGCAAGGCGCGCATTTCGCGCTGCTGGCGTCGACGCGGTAGCAGCGCGTGCTTGGATGGGCTGGCGCCGGATCACTCCGGCGTCAGCACAGCCACCTTCAGATCGGCCTTTTTTGCGCCGCTGATCTGGATGATCGCCGCGCCGCCGGCGAGCTTGAAGCGCAGGCTCTTGCGGATGCCCGGGCAGGTCTTGACGCCGCTGAAAGCCGCCGATTTTACGGTCTTGCCGTCCTGCACGACATCGATCCAGGCCTCGTCGGATAGGCTGAGCTGCAACTCGCCATCAGGCGGCACGGCCACGCTGGCCGTCGCGCCGAACGTGCCGGCTGCCGGTGCGCGTTCCGGCGGCACTTCAAAGCTGACCGTGTCGACGGCCTCGAGCGAGAAATCCACCGCTTGCCCGACTGTCAGGGAGGTGCCGGACTGGCCGGCCGGCGCCGCCGGGAACAAGGCCTGCTCGCGCGCAACCGGCCATTTGAAGGCATCGCAGCCCCCGTCAGCGGCCGCAGCGAAGCTGGTGCCTGCAAGGATTGCGAATAGGCTGATGAGGATTTTTTTCATGGCAAAGCGGACCCGTATGGTTTGATGTCTCGGCATATCAATACAACCATAGGGATAAATATGCAACCATTGCGAGAACATTTATTGGGAGGTGAAACCATTTTCACTCACCGATTGTTGATGGTGGGGCCGTGGGAAGTGAGTGGCCCATTGCCGGGTGACAATTTATGGCCGGGCGGGGTAAAATGGAGTTTTAGATGAAGCTTTTTGAAAGCCTTGCCCGGTACCGGCCGCAGGCGCTGGGCGTGCTGCGCATCATGACCGCGTTGCAGTTCATCGAACATGGCTCGCAGAAGCTGTTCAACTTCCCGGTCAGCGCTCAGCCG
This sequence comes from Mesorhizobium sp. B3-1-6, assembly GCF_006439555.1. NCBI lineage: Bacteria > Pseudomonadati > Pseudomonadota > Alphaproteobacteria > Hyphomicrobiales > Phyllobacteriaceae > Mesorhizobium > Mesorhizobium sp. B3-1-6. The sequence continues at coordinate 45,044 of NZ_VFTM01000042.1, forward strand.
CACGCCCTCACCGGGCTGACGACGGCGGCCGGCATTCTCGAATTCGCCGGCGGCATCCTGCTGGCGCTCGGGCTCTTCACCCGCCCGGTCGCCTTCCTCCTGGCTGGCGAAATGGCCATCGCCTATTTCATGGCGCACTTCCCGCGCGACTTCTTCCCCGTAAACAACGGCGGCGACTTGGCGATCTCCTTTTGCTTCATCTTCCTCTATCTGATCTTCGCCGGGTCCGGCGCCTTCGCGCTGGACAACCGCCGCGGCTGACAAAGCATGCACCGCCAGTGCATGTCGCCCAAAAGTGCTCAGCCGTTTTGGGATGACGGCATGCACAAAGCCAAGCGCCTGAAGCGCATCGGCGAAGCCGTAGCGCTTCAGGCGCGCATCCGTTCGAAATTGGCGTCGAACAGCGGCGCCGCCTGGATGCGCGCCGCATGGCGCTGGCCGAGGATCTCGATCTCGAACCCATCCGGTCTGTCGGCGATCTCCTTGGGCACATAGCCCAAGGCTACCGACTTCCTCGAATTATGCGCATAGCCGCCGGACGTGACCCAGCCGAGCACGACGCCGTCATGCCAGATCGCCTCGTCGCCGATGACGTCGGCATCGGTGGCGTCGACAATGAAGCTGCGCAGCCGAAGCTTGCCGCCCCCTTTGCGCTCGGCGAGCGCCGCTGCCTTGCCGATGAAATCGGCATCCTTGCCATAGGCGACGAAACGGTCGAGCCCGGCCTCGAGCGGTCCGTAGATCGGCCGGTATTCGCGCGCCCATGAGCCATAGTTCTTCTCGAGCCTCAGCGCATTGAGCGCGCGCGAGCCGAACAAGCCGATCGAAAATTCCTCGCCCGCCGCCAGCAGCGCCTGGAAGGCGGCGCGCTGATATTCGGGCGCCACCCAGATCTCGTAGCCGAGATCGCCGGTATAGCTGACGCGCCCGACCAGGCACGGCGCCATGCCGATATCCATCCGCGCCACCGCCATGAACGGGAATGCGGCATTGGAGACGTCGGCGCGGCTGGCTTTCGCCAGCACCTCCCGCGCTTTCGGTCCGGCGATGGCGAGGCCGGTGAGTTTCTGCCCCAGCGCCTCGATGTATACCGAGCCGTCCTTGGGCAGATGCGCCTCGAACCAGCGCATGTGGTATTGCTCGGCGACGCCGGAGCCGGCGATGAACCATTCGCCGTCGCCAACGTTGGCGAGCGTGAAGTCGCCGATCAGCTTGCCGTCTTGCTTCAGCATCGGCGCCAGCGTCATGCGGCCGGGCTTCGGCAATTTGCAGGCAAGCACACGGTCGAGCCAGGCCGAGGCGCCCTCGCCCGTCACCTTGTATTTGGCGAAGTTCGAGATCTCCGACAGACCGACGCCGCCGCGCACCGCCGCCACTTCATTGGCGATATGGGCGAAATCGTTGGAGCGCCGCCATGAGAACTCATCCTTGACGCCCGCGGGCGCATACCACAGCGGCACCTCAAGCCCGAAAGAAACGCCCCATTGCGCGCCCTTGGCCGACAGCAGGTCGTAGACCGGCGTCGTCTTGAGCTGGCGCCCGGCCGGCAATTCCTCGTTGGGGAAACGGATCGAGAAGCGGCGCGAGTAATTCTCGCGCACTTTGGCGTTGGTGTAGGCCATCGTCGCCCAGTCGCCGTAGCGGGCGACATCCATCGCCCAGATGTCGGCGCCGGGATCGCCCTCGATCATCCAGTTGGAGAGCGCGAGACCGACGCCGCCGCCTTGGCTGAAGCCGGCCATGACGCCGCAGGCGACCCAGAAGCCCGGCAGGCCGCGCACCGGGCCGACCAGCGGATTGCCGTCGGGCGCGAAGGTGAATGGGCCGTTGATGATCTGCTTGATCCCGGTCTTCTGGAAGGCCGGGAAGTGGCGAAAGCCGACTTCCAGCGACGGCGCGATGCGGTCGATGTCCGGTTCCAGCAGTTCATGGCCGAAATTCCAAGGCGTGGTGAACTCCGACCACACCTTGTTGGCCTTCTCATAGGTGCCCATCAGCATGCCGCCGCGCTCCTGGCGCAGATACAGCTCGCCGTCGAAGTCGACGGCATGGATGATCTCGGTGCCGGTCTTCTTGTTCCAATCCGCGACCTCCGGCATGTCCTCGGTGATCAGGTACATGTGCTCCATGGCGAGAACCGGCAGTTCCAGCCCGACCATGCGGCCGACCTCGCGCGTCCACAGCCCTCCGGCATTGACGACATGCTCGGTCACCACCTCGCCCTTGTTGGTGATGACGCGCCACAACCCGTCGGGCCGGCGCACGATGTCCTCGACCTTGGTGAAGCGCTCGACCTCGGCGCCCAGTTTGCGCGCGGCCTTGGCATAGGCGTGGGTCACGCCGGACGGATCGAGGTGGCCGTCCTCCTTGTTGCGCACGGCGCCAACGAACTGGCTGGGATCGATGAGCGGCATCAATTCTGCCGCCTCCTTCGCCGAGATCACCTCGAGGTCGATGCCAAGATAGCGGCCTTTGGAGACGACGCCGCGCAACCAGTCGAGCCGCGCCTCGGTTGCCGCCAGAAGCACGCCGCCCGTCAGGTGCACGCCCGTCGCCTGTCCCGAAAGCTCCTCGATCTCCTTGTAGAGCGAGATCGTGTATTTCTGCAGCTTGGCGACGTTGGGGTCGCCGTTGATGGTGTGCATGCCGCCCGCCGCATGCCAGGTCGAGCCCGAGGTCAGCTCATCGCGTTCGAGAAGCACGACATCGGTCCAACCATGGCGGGCAAGATGGAACAGCACCGAGCATCCGACGACACCACCGCCGATGACCACGACCTTTGCATGCGACTTCATGGGGTTTTTCTCGTTGGTTCAGTGAGTTGAGAGATTGAAATGAATCAGGATGGGAAGCTGTTCCATCACGGTTCGCCCTGCCCGATCGCTTCCTTGCGGCGCGCCATATAGGCTTCGAGCGCTTCGCGCACGGCGGGGTCCATGGCCGGCTGGACATATTCCTCCAGCGCTTTCTTCCACAGCCGCGTCGCGCGCGCCGTCGTGTCGAGCCCGCCAGCCTCCTGCCAGGCCTCGTAATTCTGCCAGTTGGAAAGCATCGGCTGGTAGAAGGCGGTGGCGTAGCGCTCCAGCGTGTGCGGCTCGCCGAAGAAATGGCCGCCGGTCGGCACCGCGCCCAGCGCGTCCACGGCCAGTTCGCCTTCGTCGACCACGATCGGGCGCAAAAACTCCATCATGTGCTGCATCATCTCAACATCGATGATGAGCTTTTCGAACGAGGCCGTCAGGCCGCCCTCCTGCCAGCCGGCGGCATGGTAGACGAGATTGCCGTGGCCGAGCACCGCGCCCCACAAAGCCATCAGAGTTTCATAAGCGCCCTGCGCGTCCGCCGCGTTCGAGGCCGAGCCCGGCGTCGTGCGATAGGGCAATCTATAGCGCCGCGCCAATTGCCCGGAAGCGATATTGGCCTTGGTGTTTTCCGGCGTGCCGAAGGCGGGCGCGCCAGACTTCATGTCGACATTGGAGGTGAAGGCGCCATACATCACCGGCGCGCCCGGACGCACCAGCTGCGTGAGCACGATGCCGAACAGCGCTTCGGCATTCTGCTGCGCCAGCGCGCCAGCCAGCGTCACCGGGCTCATCGCGCCCATCAGCGTGAACGGCGTCACCGCCACCGACTGGCCGTATTCGGCCATGGTCATCAGCCCTTCCGCCATCATCTCGTCGAAGCGGCGCGGCGAGTTGACCGAAATGATGGTGTTGACGCCGGGATCGTCGCGCATCTCATCAAGTGTCAGCCCGCGCGCGATCGCCATCATCTCGATGCCGTCGAGCGCCCTGCCCCGGCCGATCGCCGAGACGTGGAAAGATTTGTCGGTCAGCGTCAGGTTGGCGAAATAGGTGTCCATATGCCTTGTGTTCGCCGGCAGCTCGATCGGCGCGCAGACCTGATTGCCCAGCATGTGGATGCAGTTGAAATGCTGCGCCAGCCGCACGAGGTCCGAATAGTCGGCAAGGTTGCCGGCGCGGCGGCCGCGCTCCATGTCATGCACATTGGGCGGCCCCGCCACCAGCGTGAAGTTGATCGTGCTGCCGCCGAGATGGATGGCGTGGTCCGGATTGCGGGGCGTCAGCGTGTAGGCCGGGCGCGTCGACTTCAGCGCCGCCTCGACCATGCCGCGATCGACGCGCACATTCATCGAGCCGTGATCGACCTTGGCGCCGGCGCGCTCGAACAGCGACAGCGCCCGCGCGCTCATCACCTCGATGCCGAAATTCTCCAGTATATGCATCGACGCCTGGTGGATGGCCTCGATCTGGTCGGCCGACAGCAGCGCCATGGGCGGATAGGGATTCTCCACTCGCCGCCGCGGCAGTTGTGGAATGGCCGCTGGCCCACGGTTGCTGGTGCGCTCGGCGCCGCGCTTGCGTCTTGGTTCGCTCATGCGCGCATCAGAGCGCCGGCATCAGATGCGAGCTGTCAGGAATTCGCCATTTGCCGGCGTGATTTTAGCCAAGGCGGCATTTTTCAAAGACAATGAAGAGAATAACGACGCCGATGGTCGTAATATCGACACTCGGCTTTTTCGTGCCTCCGCATCCGCGTTAAGGAACCGCGCAAGACTCCTTTTATGATTTCGGCCTATTCGTCTTCCAATGCGTAGGTCGAGTTTTAGTAAAATTGTCGCTGTCTCCGTGCTGCTGGCGCTTTCGGCCTGCGCGACAGCGCCCAGCCACATCAACAATGTCTGTGCCGTCTTCGACCAGAATGACGGCTGGTTCGACAACTGGCAGTCGGCCGCCGAACGGACCGAGCAGAAATACGGCATTCCCGTCCCCGTGCTGATGGCGACCGTGCGCAAGGAATCCGGCTTCAAGAGCAACGCCCGCCCGCCGCGCACCAAGCTGCTCGGCTTCATCCCGTGGACCCATGTCTCGAGCGCCACCGGCTACTCGCAGGCGCTCGACGGCACCTGGTCGCAATATCAAAGCGAGACCGGCAACTGGGCGGCGCGCCGCACGCGCTTTGCCGACGCCATCGACTTCGTCGGCTGGTACCACTCCAAGACCGCCGGCACCTTCGGCGTCGCCCGCAACGACACCTACAATCTCTATCTGGCCTACTATCTCGGCTGGACCGCCTATGGCCGCGGCAATCGCGGCGACGCCGGCGTTCAAGGCTACGCGCGCGCCACCGACCAGATGGCCCGCGATTACGCCGCGCAGATGCGGCAGTGCGGCAGTTAACGCTTCGTCTGGGCCTAAAGCGCGTCGCGCTGAAGCGGATTCAGGCGACGCGCTTTAGGCCTTTGTTTTCATGCATGTCGCTGTCGCAAAACCGCTGCACACTTTTGCGCGATATGCATTAGGCCGTAGTGACGATTTAAGGAATTGGGATTCCCACGGGCCGGCAAATCAGATTCAACGCTGATTTTTGG
>NZ_VFTM01000043.1:0-46595 GCF_006439555.1 Mesorhizobium sp. B3-1-6
TGTCCGAAAGGACGACCAGGATTCATTCGGTCTCCTTCCCACTTCAAACCATACACCAGAACCAACACACAGGATTCTATGGTCTGCGCCGCGTCGCTGCGCTCCTTGCTCCGCCATAGAATGACGACCGCGAGGGATGTCCCGGCTAATCTCCAAGGGTGCGCCACCAAGCGAGGCCGCGAAACGCACCCTGGCTCGCCGAAAGAGCGCCTTTCCCGCTTTCGAAAAAAGTTGTCGCATGTGGCTGCGGATGGGTTGCCGGTTGGCAACAACGCAATTATAAGCCGCTTCGTCTGAGCGCGCCCATCGTCTAGCGGTTAGGACACCGCCCTTTCACGGCGGTAACAGGGGTTCGATTCCCCTTGGGCGTACCAGTCTTTTCAAAGACATGTGAGGACCGTCGAGCGGCGATCAGGGGCTTAACGCTTGAGGACTATCTGAGGCAGAAGCTACCGACCGATCCGCTCAACAGCCAAATCGGCAGTTTCATTTCTGTGTGCGATCGCTTCGATGAGCCTTTGGATAGCCTCACCGGAGGCGGCGCGGCTGGAAACTTCACCCCGGATCAGACCTTCATGCAATTGATGAAGCAGCCAGAAACCCTCTTGGGGTTACATCCGTGGTTGGGTTGGCAAGGGCCTGGCCACATGGCAGCCGGGCCGTCGTTTCACTTTGCGGAATTCATCAGGACTTCTTGTTGCCGTCGGGATTTGGTGCCGGTGCCTCTCGTACGTCTCGCGGTGGCTTATCGACATGTTCAGGCTCTGGCGATCCTTCCTGATCGGGAACAGGGCCCTTTTTCTGGTCGGACTTCGGCTGCGGTTCTTTGACCTTGGTAGGCATATCGACGTAACTGGTTAACCCGCACTCTCGTTCCGCTTGCGGAGTGAAATTGCACGTACAGATGGCCGAGAGATGCCCATTGTACTCCCTCTCGACGGAACAGGCCTCGGACGTCTTGTTCGCTTCGGATTGGCAACCGACAGGAGGCGTCATGGAGCGGCCAGGTCTGGTTCATTGCGGCAGTCGGCGCGACAATGGGCTCTCGGGGGGCAGAAACCCGCCGTTAACGCCATTCACGGCTGACGGGGTGTAGGCTCCCAACCGGAGGTGTAGCTTCTCCCCGCTCCCAACCGTGGAGGCAAGAATGAACTTGCTTCGGATAGCGCTGCCGTGCGCGGCGATAATTGGCCTGGCAGGCACTTCGCCTGTTCGCGCCGACGATCAACCTGTCCAGCCGAATAGCCAGCCAGCGACGGAACCATCGCCGGCAATTCATTGCGAGGGGCAAAATTGCCTGCCCCCGGCCGAGGATCCGGTCCTCGACTGCAAGGGCCCGGATTGCACGCCGGCTCCGGCGACTGACCAGACGCCTGCCCCGGAGATGCAAAAGGTCAAGTAAATGGCATCAGCCGGCGTCTGGGATTACGTGCAAGCCGGGAAAGCGGCGCTGGCTGCCGATCAATCCGGAACCATGGGCGCCGGCTCTTCGCACCGATAAACCATGCACCGACCGTCGCTCGCCGGGACATAGTCGACCATCGGCACGTAGGGAGCATCGCACTCGTTGCCGAACTGGCGGACATAGCGATCATAGGTGTTCGCTCCGGTGCTCAGCACCGCCGCATGCCGGCTCTGGATCAGCGCCTGGGTCTGCGCGCAGGTCATCTTGCGTGTGTCGGGCCTCGCATCGGCGAAATTTGTGACGGCAACGATCATCGCTGCCGCGCAAAACGCAATCTTGCGTATGGGCATGGTGGCATCCTCGCAAAACATCGTATCGCAAATTCGCATCTTGCGACGCCGCTCCGCAACAGCGGTGCGGTCACGATGCAGCGAGCAAAGCCTTGAAAAAGCGTTTGAAAGCCGCGCCAAGGGTCTGGAATTGCCGGAGGACGAACGACGTCAGGTTGTTGCAAACACCACCGTCTGCAGTAACCCTCCCCCCTGCCTGTTCTCCAGCGTGATCGTGCCGCCGTAGCGCTCGATGATCTCCTTCGCGATCGCGAGCCCCAGCCCCGCGCCCGGAATGAATTGCGTGCGCGCCGGATCGACCCGGAAGAACGGCTCGAAGGCCTTGTTCAACAGGTCCGGCGGAATGCCGGGGCCGCGGTCGGCGATGGTGAGAACCGCTTGGCCGCCCCGCCCCGCAAGCGCGACGGAGCAGCTCTTGCCGTGCGTGGCGGCGTTGACGATCAGGTTGCGCAGCGCGCGGCGCAAGCCAAGCGCGCCGGCTTTGACCGATACGTGATCAAGGTGGTCGATCGTCACCGCGTGGCCAAGCGAGACCATCTCGACCTCGATATCGCGGACCAGCCTGTCCAGTTCCACCGGCTCGACCGCGTCCTGGTTCACCTCCTCGCGCACCAGGCGGATGGCGCTGTCGGCGATGCGATCGAGCTCGTCGAGATCGCTCAGCCATTTTTCGCGGTCTTCGTCGAGGAACTCGGCCCTGAGCCGCATCCTGGTCATCGGCGTGCGCAGGTCATGACCCGCGGCCGCGACAAGGCGCATGCGGCTTTCCATCGCGGTCTTGAGCCTTTCCGACAGCTCGTTGAGCGCACGCGCCGTCGCCCTGACTTCGGCGGGTCCTTTCTCCGGCACAGCCGCCAGCACCCCATCCGATCCGATCTTGCTGACGGCGGCTTCCAGCATTTCCAGCGGCCGCACCAGCACACCGGTAAAGTAGATCGACACCGGCGTGGCGCCGAGCACGATCAGCGCCATCCAGCCCGCCAGCCCGTACCAGACATCGCGCGGCGGACCGAAATCGGGAACGTCGACGATCATCCAGCGATTGCCAGGCAGAGCGACCGAGGCGACCATGCCCGGCCCGCCGACGTTACGGGTGACGACAGCCGAAACATCGACGCCGTCATGCTGCAGGATATCGTTCAGCACGCGCGTGTGCTTGCGGTCCTCGATACCGGGGGCCGGACTGCCGCTGACGGTGATCGGCGCGTCGCGCGCGGTCTGCGCGTGGCCGGGAGCCAATTGCACCATATACTGGATCTGGTGGGCCAGCGGCCCCATGATCAGTTCGGGCGACGGACCGCCGAGCACCTTGACGGCAACGAATGTCGCGAGGCCCACGACACCGAGGATCGAAACGACGAGGAGGATGATCAGCCGCCGGCGCAGCGAGGTCATGTGCCCGCCTCCGTCGTCGGGGCGCGGTACTCCATCGTCTCGACGCGCGCGGTCAGCTGATAGCCGCCATTGCGCACCGTCTTGAACAGCGCCGCCTCGCCCGCTTCGGCAAACTTCTTGCGCAGCCGGCTCACCAGCACGTCGACGGAGCGCTCCAGCGGATCGCGCTCGCGGCCCTGCGTCAGGTCGAGCAACTGGTCGCGCGACAAAAGCCGGCCGGGACGGTCGAGGAAAACCTGCAGCAGGTCGAACTCGGCGCCGGTAAGATCGATCAAGGCGCCATCGGCATCCATTACCTTGCGCGTGTCCGGCTCCAGCCGGTAGCCGGCGAACTGGTAGACGCGCACCTTGGGCGGAGCGGCCTCCTCGGGCGCCGAGCGCCTGAGCACGGCGCGGATGCGGGCCGACAGCTCGCGCGGGTTGAACGGCTTGCCGAGATAGTCGTCGGCGCCGAACTCCAGCCCGATGATGCGGTCGACATCCTCTTTCAGCGCCGTCAGCAGGATGACCGGGATGTGCGGCTTGCGGTCACGCAGGCTCCTGCAGATGTCGAGACCCGAGCCATCGGGCAGCATGACGTCGAGCACGACAAGATCGAACTGGCCGGCGCCCAGCTTCTGCTCGCACTCGCGCCTGTCCGCCGCCACCGAGACGCGAAAGCCCTGGCCGTCCAGATAGCGCCCGAGCAGCGTGCGGATCTCGCGGTCGTCGTCGACGACGAGGATGTGGGGTTGTGCCTGCATATCCGGCCCGTTTCACCTTGCCCGTTGTCGTTGCCCGTCTGTCACTGCTTGTCCCTGATTATAGGAAGTGCCGCGCGCCAACGGCACGAAAAATTGCAACCGAACGTTTCCCGCAAGGCGCCGGAAACGTTCGGAAACAAATCTCCTTTTTGCGGAAACCTTCGGCAACACGCCGACGCGAAGCGGCAAAAGTCCCTTCCTATCCTCCCTGCATCCGAAGCATGCAGGAAAGGATAACGTCATGCGAAGCAGACTTTTGGCGCTCGGCCTGTTCTCGGTCGCGGCGATCCACCCGGTGCTGGCCGCCCAGCCCGAGCCCGGCGCACCGGGCGACCAGCCGCCGGCCTTCGATCGGCAGGACGATGCGGGCCCAGGTCCGATGCGCTGGCACGGACAGCGCTGGGCGATGCGGCATGGACCGGAGGATTTCGGCCCTCGTCGCATGGGACCGCCGCCCGAAATGCTCGCGGCGCACCTTTCGTTGCTGGAGACCCGCATCGGCATCCGCTCCGAACAGCTTGACGCCTGGCGCGATTACACCAGCGCGCTGCAGGCGGTGCTGGCGCCGCCGGCACGACCGGACTTCGGCCTGGGCGGCACCGGCGGTCCGGGTCCCGACAGACCTGCGCCAGGTGCTGCCCGCGATCCCTTCGCGTTCCAGGAAAAGCTGGCCGACGATGTCACGACGCGCGCCGCCTCGGCGGCCAAGCTGAAGGACGCGATCGCTGCGCTCCGCTCCAAACTGACACCCGAACAGCTTGAAATCCTCGCTTCGGCGGATCGGCCGCATGGCCCGCCCCCCGGCCCGTGGGGTGATCCGCCGGATGCAGCCGGCCCCGGAGGTCTGCCCGATCACGGCGGACAGCTCCCTCCACCCCTACCCCGGAATGGCGAGCAACTCTGACCGGCTGCGCCGGCCGGCCCCCTGACCCACCCGTTCAAGGGCCGGCCGGTACTTTCTGCGAGTTGGCGGACGCGTCCGCGCGACCGCCAACTCGCATGGAACGCATTATGATGTGGGAAGCCCTGATGATGCTGCGGCTGCTTGCCTCCCTGGGCTCGCCCTTGACGACCCGCCCCGGCGCCGGCGCCAGGCAGCAGATCCTGTCGAAGCAGGTGCTGCAGGGGGCGATCCGGCTGAGCTTCGCCGCTTACCGCCTGTCGCTTCCGATCTCGCCTTCGAACACCGAAAATCATGACCAGAAAATTGCGTAAAAGCCATCTTCTCCTCGTCGCCATACTGGTCGCGGCCGCTGTCGCCGCGATGCTGAAGGCCTATGGCCGCGGCGCGCCGGAGCCGGACGTCGGGAAAGCCGCGCCTGCTCAGGCTGCCACGCTCACCGTTTCGGCGGAGCGGGTCCATCCCGAGGCGGTCACATCTTCCGTCAGCGCCACCGGCACGGTGGCAGCCTGGCAGGAAGCGATGATCGGCGCGGAAGAGAGCGGCCTGCGCCTGACCGAGGTCCTGGTGGCCGAGGGCGACCGTGTGAGGGCCGGCGATGTCATCGCCCGGTTGGACGACTCGCTCCTCAAGACCCAGCTTGCCGAGCAGAAGGCGGCTGTCGCCCAGGCGCAGGCGACGCTCGACTCCGTGCTGTCAGCCGCCGCGCGCGCCGACAAGCTGCTCGCCAGCAATGCCGTCAGCGCGGAGACCGCCGAGGAAAAGGCAACCGCCGTCAAGACCGGTAAGGCAGGTGTCGAGCAGGCCGAGGCCGCCGCAGACAGGTTGCAGGCCGAGCTCGACAGGACGACTATCCGCGCACCGTTCGACGGCATCGTGTCCAGCAAGCCGGCCGTGACGGGCTCCATCGTCCAGGCCGGCACTGAGTTGATGAAGATCATCCGCGACGGCAGGCTGGAGGTCGGCGTCCTCGTCCCGGAAAAGGATCTGGCGGCCATCTCGGTTGGCCAGGCGGCGAACATCGTCGACGCCTCGGGCCGCGCTTTCTCCGGCAGCGTTTCCTCGATAGCGCAGACGGTTAATGCGACCACCCGGCTCGCCACCGTCTATGTCGCGGTCGGCGAAGGTTCCGGGCTGAAGCCCGGCATGTTTGCCCGCGTCACGATCGAGACGGCGTCGTCCCGGCGGCTTGCCGTCGCCGAGACGGCCCTGGTCTGGCATGACAGCAAGCCGGCCGTGTTCGTCATTGACGGTGAAAGCAAGGTCAGCGCGCGTCCCGTCGCGACCGGCACGCGCCAGAACGGTCGGGTCGCCATCGAAAGCGGCCTGTCGGAAGGCGACCAGGTCGTCGTCGCCGGCGCCGGCTTCCTCAATGACGGCAATCTCGTGCGCGTCGCCGCCGGCGAAGCGACGGCTGTCGATGCCGCAAGCGCGGCGGAGCAGACGCAATGAACGCCATCTCCTCCTGGTCGATGGTGGCGCTGCCGCTGTCGGTTGGCGGCGCGCTTGGCTTCCTGCTCGTCACGGGCAAGGCACTTGGCATCTCGCCGTTGATCGGCATACTGATGCTGATGGGCATCGCGGCCAAGAACTCGATCCTGCTCGTCGAATATGCCCTGGTCGCCGAGAAGGAGCATGGCATGAGCCGCTTCGAGGCACTGCTCGACGCCGCCCGCAAGCGAGCCCGGCCAATCGTCATGACATCGATCGCCATGGGCGCCGGCATGTTGCCGGTCGCGCTTGGCATCGGCGCCGACGCCGAGACCCGGGCGCCGATGGCGATCGCCGTGATCGGCGGTCTCATCTCCTCGACCGTGCTCAGCCTCGTCTACGTGCCGGTGGTCTACACTTTCATGGACGACATCCAGGGCTTCCTCGCCCGCCATCTCGGCAAGCTGTTGGTCGAAGCGCCCGGCGCGACCGGCCAAGCGGGAACCGCAACTCCAGCGAAAGATCCAGCCAATGCATATCAAGCCTGATCGCTCTCTGTTGCTGGCGAGGCCTCGCCGCCTGTCTCCCTGGGCGGGAATTCTGTGCGCCGCGCTTCTCCTGGCGGCCTGCTCGCAGGAAAAGAGCCAGGTGCCGGCCGGCATGGGTGGCGTCGGCAGGCCCGAGGTCGGCGTCGTCACGCTGCATCCGCAATCGGTTGCGATCACCGCCGAATTGCCGGGCCGCACGGCTGCCTCTCTCATTGCCGAGGTGCGCCCGCAGGTCGACGGCATCATCCAGCAGCGCCTGTTCCAGGAAGGCGCCGAGGTGGTGGCGGGACAGCCGCTCTACCTTATTGACCCGGCGAGCTATCAGGCGGCCTATGACAGCGCCGTCGCCACCCAGCAGAAGGCGGAAGCCGCGGTGCCCACCGCGCAGGCCAAATTCGATCGTTATTCCGGGCTGCTGAAGCAGAACGTGGTCTCGAAGCAGGATTACGACGATGCCGCCGCGACCCTGGCGCAGGCCCAGGCCGATGTCGCGTCGGCCAAGGCCAGCGTCGAGACCGCGAAGATCAGCCTCAACCGCACCTCGATCACCGCGCCGATCGCCGGCCGGATCGACAAATCGTCATTGACGCCGGGCGCGCTGGTCACGGCCAACCAGGAGACGGTGCTGACCACCATTCGCTCGCTCGACCCGATCAATGTCGACGTCACGCAATCGAGCACCAACCTGCTCAATCTGCGCCAGGCGATCAACGAAGGCCGGCTGAAGTTCAGCGGGGCCAATGTCAGCGTCAAGCTGAAGCTCGACAACGGCACCATCTACGCCCAGGACGGCAAGATGGAATTCGCCGGCGCCAATGTCGACCAGTCCACCGGCACCTTCGCGCTCAGAGCCCAGTTTCCCAATCCCGACCGCCTGCTCTTACCCGGCATGTATGTGCGCGCCATCGTCGAGGAAGGCGTAGCCCAAAACAGCTTCCTGGTGCCGCAGCGCGGCGTCACCCGTGATCCCAAGGGCCAGGCGACGGCCATGGTGGTCAATACCCAGGGCAAGGTCGAGCAGCGTACGCTGAGCGTGCGCAACAGCGTCGGCAACAACTGGTTGGTGGATTCCGGCGTCGGCGACGGCGACCGCGTCATCGTCGAGGGCCTGCAGCTGGTGCGCGCCGGCGGCGACGCGACGGCGGTCGAAGTGACCATCGACGAAACGACCGGCGAGATCAAGGACCGCGAGCAGAACTCCGCCTCAGCCGCACCGGCGGGCGGCAATGCCGCCGGTGCCGCAAAGCAGCCGGCCTCCGGCGCAACCGGGAACTAAAGCGATGTCGGGTTTCTTCATCAACCGGCCGATCTTCGCCTGGGTGATCGCCATCGTGATCATGCTGGGCGGCCTGCTCGCGCTGCAATCGCTGCCGATCTCGCAATATCCGCAGATCGCGCCGACCACCGTCAACATCAGCGCCACCTATCCCGGCGCCGATGCCCAGACCGTCGAGAACTCGGTGACCAAGGTCATCGAGCAGGGCATGACCGGCATCGACAATCTCGATTACATGACGGCGACGTCGACCTCGACCGGTCAGGCTTCGATCACGCTGACCTTCACCAGCGCCGCCAACGCAGATACGGCCCAGGTTCAGACGCAGAACAAGCTGCAGCTGGTGCAGTCGCAGCTGCCCCAGGTCGTCCAGAGCAACGGCATCACCGTCTCCAAATCCTCGACCGGCTTCCTGATGGTCATCGGCTTCGTCTCCAGCGACGGCAAGATGAACTCGACCGACCTTGCCGATTATGTCGACAGCACCGTCAACGACACCCTGAAGCGCGTCGAAGGCGTCGGCTCGACGCAGCTCTTCGGCTCCGGCTATGCCATGCGCATCTGGCTCGACCCCGACAAATTGGCGCAATATGCGCTGATGCCGAGCGATGTCGCCACCGCCATCGAGGCGCAGAACACGCAGGTTTCGGCGGGCCAGCTCGGCGGCTTGCCGGCGCGCAAGGGCCAGCAGCTCAACGCCACGGTGACGGCCAAGAGCCGGCTGCAAACCGCCGAACAGTTCCGCAACATCATCCTCAAGAGCAATACCGACGGCTCGCTGGTTCGGCTGAACGACGTCGCCAAGGTCGAGATCGGCGCCGAAAGCTACACCACGCAGGCCCATTACAACGGCAAGCCTGCCGCCGGCGTCGCCATCAACCTGGCGACCGGCGCCAACGCCATCAGCACCGCCGAGGCGGTGCGCGCGACGATCAATCGCCTGAGCTCGACCTTCCCGCAAGGCGTCGAGGTCGTCTACCCATACGACACCTCGCCCTTCGTGCGCCTGTCGATCGAGGAAGTGGTGAAGACGCTCGCCGAAGCGATCGTGCTGGTTTTCCTGGTGATGCTGCTTTTCCTGCAGAACCTGCGCGCCACCATCATCCCGACGATCGCCGTGCCGGTGGTGCTGCTCGGCACATTCGGCGTGCTTTCCTTCTTCGGCTATTCGATCAACACGCTCACCATGTTCGCCATGGTTTTGGCCATCGGCCTGCTCGTCGACGACGCCATCGTCGTGGTCGAGAATGTCGAGCGCGTGATGCAGGAGGAAGGCCTGCCGCCGAAAGAGGCGACGCGCAAATCGATGCACGAGATCACGGGCGCGCTGATCGGCATCGCCACCGTGCTGTCGGCCGTGTTCGTGCCGATGGCCTTCTTCGGCGGCTCCACCGGCATCATCTACCGGCAATTCTCCGTCACCATCGTCTCGGCGATGGTGCTCTCGGTGCTGGTCGCGCTGGTGCTGACGCCGGCGCTATGCGCCACGATCCTGCGCCCGGCCAAGAACCATGCGACGCAGAAAGGTCCGTTCGGCTGGTTCAACCGCGTCTTCGATCGCGGCACGATCGCCTATCGCGACGGCTCGCACGGCATCATCAACCGGTCGTGGCGCTTCCTTGCCGTGTTCCTGGCCATCGTCATCGCCATGGGCTGGATGTTCGCCCGGCTGCCGAGCTCGTTCCTGCCGGACGAGGATCAGGGCATCCTGATCACCAGCGCATCGCTGCCGGTCGGCGCGACGCAGGATCGCACCGAGCGCGTGCTGGCTGAGGTGACCAACCACTATCTGAACGAGGAGAAGGACGCGGTCGAAGGCGTGTTCACCGCTTCCGGCTTCGGCTTCGGCGGCGCCGGACAGAATGTCGGCATCGCCTTCGTGCGGCTGAAGGACTTCGACCAGCGCAAGACGCCGGCTCTCGCCGCATCGGCGGTCGCCGGCCGCGCCATGGGCGCCTTCTCCAAGATCAGGGACGCGCAGGTTTTCGCGCTCGCCCCGCCCGCCATCCAGGGGTTCGGCAACACCAACGGCTTCGATTTCTACCTCCAGGACGTCAATGGCGCCGGCCATGAAGCGCTGATCCAGACACGCAACCAACTGCTGGGCTTGGCCGCGAAGAGCACGCTGCTCGCCAACACCCGTCCCAACGGCCAGGAGGATCAGCCGCAATTCTCGGTCGATATCGACCAGGAAAAAGCGAGCGCGCTGGGCATCAGCCTTGCCGACATCAACAACACGCTGTCGACCGCCTGGGGCAGCGACTACGTCAACGACTTCATCGATCGCGGCCGGGTGAAGCCGGTCTATCTGCAATCGGACCCGGACTTCCGCATGCAGCCGGAAGACCTCGACAAATGGCAGGTCCGCAACTCCGGCGGCGCCATGGTGCCGTTCTCGGCCTTCGCCTCCAGCCACTGGACCTACGGATCGCCCCGGCTCGAACGCTACAACGGCTCGGCCGCGGTGGAGATCCAGGGCGCGGCCGCGGCGGGCCAAAGCTCCGGCGCGGCGATGGACGAGATCGACAGGCTGGTCGCGCAACTGCCCGCCGGATATTCGCATGAATGGACCGGGCTGTCGCACCAGGAGAGGCTTTCCGGCAACCAGGCGATGTCGCTCTACGCGATTTCGGCGCTGGTCGTCTTCCTCTGCCTTGCCGCGCTTTACGAGAGCTGGTCGATCCCGTTCGCCGTCATGCTGTCGGTGCCGATCGGCATCTTCGGCGCGCTGGCGGCGGCAAGTCTGTTCGGGCAGACCAACGACGTCTATTTCAAGGTCGGGCTGCTGACCACGATCGGTCTTGCCGCCAAGAACGCCATCCTCATCGTCGAGTTCGCCATTGAGCGGCAGTCGGCCGGAATGGGATTGGTCGAGGCGACGCTCGAGGCGGCGCGACAACGCCTGCGGCCGATCCTGATGACGTCGCTGGCCTTCATCCTCGGTGTCACGCCGCTTGCGATCGCCAGCGGCGCCGGCTCGGGCGCGCAGAACTCGGTCGGCATCGGCGTCATGGGCGGCATGATCGCGGCGACCGCGATCGGCGTCTTCCTCGTGCCGCTGTTGTTTGTCACGGTGCGCCGCATCTTCAGGGGCAAGGCGGCCAAGCAGGATATGGGCGGGACACAAGCCACAGCCACTCCGGAATAAAGGTTTCTCTCAAATGTTTGATTTTGAACGCGGTTTCGCGACCGCGAAGGGACTCTTTTTGCCCGCGCTTGCCGCTGCCGTGCTCTCGGGATGCGTCGTCGGTCCGGATTACCGGAAGCCTCTGCTGGCAATGCCGGCGAGCTGGAGCGGGCAGAAAGCGGCGAACCCGGCCAAGCCGGCGCAATTGTCGAAATGGTGGCAGCGCCTGCGCGACTCCGAGCTGAACGCGCTTGTCGACGAAGCGGTTGCCGGCAATCTCGATGTCGCCACCGCCAAGGCCAAGATCCGCGAGGCGCGGGCGAGCTACCGCCAGTCGGTAGGCACATTGCTTCCATCCGCCGACGGTTCGGCCTCGGCCACCCGCAACAGGGTCTCGGCCGCCACTGCCGGAACGACGGCCAGCGAGACCTACAGCCAGTACCAGGCAGGCTTCGATTCCAGCTGGGAACTCGACCTCTTCGGCGCCAACCGCAGGGGCGTCGAGGCGGCGAGCTACGGACTGGACGCCTCCGAAGAAGAACTGCGTTCAGCCCTTCTCACGCTGGTTGGCGACGTGACCTCGAACTACGTCCAGGCACGCGGCTATCAGGCCCGCATAGCGCTTGCCCGGCGCTCTGCAGCGTCGCAGCGGCAAACCGCCCAGCTCACCCGCACGATGGCTCTGGCCGGCTCGGCGACCGCGGCGGACGTCGCCAAGGCGGATGGACAGGCCAGCGGCACGGAAGCCGGCATTCCGAGCCTGGAAGCGAGCTATGCCGAGGCTGTGCATCGCCTTTCCGTGCTGACCGGGCGGCCGCCGGCGGCGCTCACCGAGCGCTTGAAGCGCGCCGGACCGATCCCGGCGCCGCGCCTGCCGATCCCGACCGGCATCCCGGCCGACATCCTGCTCACCCGTCCGGACGTGCGCTTGGCCGAACGGCAATATGCGCAGTCCACCGCCAAGATCGGCCAGGCCGAGGCGGCACGTTATCCGAGCGTCAGCCTGACCGGCGACATCAGCACCACGGCCCTCAAGCTCGGCGATCTCGGCAAGAACTCCACCATCGGCTGGTCCTTTGGCCCCACGCTCAGCGTGCCATTGTTCAACGCCGGCCAGCTGCAGGCGGCCGTGGACGTCGCCAAAGCCCAACGCGACCAGTATTTCGTCGCCTACAAGTCCGCCGTGCTGACGGCTCTGGAAGACGTGGAAAACGCCACGGTTTCGCTGTCGCAGGAGCGCATCAGAAACGGCAAGCTCGCCTCCTCCGCGAAGTCCTATGGCGATGCCGCGCGGCTTGAAGGAACGCTCTACAAGGCTGGAGAGACCAGCCTTCTCGATGTGCTCGATGCCCAGCGGTCGGCCTATTCCGCCGACGACTCCGTCCTGCAAAGCCGCGTCTCGATCGCCACCGATTATATAGCCCTCAACAAGGCGCTCGGCGGCGGCTGGAACGGCGCGATCGACACCGCCAGGCCCGAAATCATCGATGTCCGCACCGGTCCGCGGCTGGCATCGAAGACGCAATGACCGGTGAGCCGTGCTGCCTATCCGTCACGAACGGCCCGAACAAATTCCCGTGAGCCATGCCCGCAAGCAATATCCCACTATATACCCACTACATAATAGCGTCGTTGAGGTAATGAGATGTCAGGCGCCTACGATCTGGGAACCAATCTGGTCCGCCGTATCTATGAGAAGCGCATAGATGCACCGGCCATTCTTGATGCCGGCACGCATTTTTCCAATGCCGCGAAGTTCACCGCCGCCTGGCGGGATATCCGCGACGAGGCGCTGGCGGCGAAGCTGAACAACGCGCCGCGCTTCCACGACATCATGCCGGAGCAGGCCGATATCTCGGCCAATGACGGTCTCGACTGGCGCATGTTCGTGCTCAAGGCCTATGACATGACGGTCCCGGAAAACCTCGCGCGCATGCCGGTCCTGAGCCGGCTGCTTGCGGAGTGCCCGGAGGTCAAATCGGCAGCTGTCTCATTCCTGGCCCCGCGCAAGCACATCCCGGCGCACCGCGGACCTTTTCGCGGCATCATGCGGTTCCATCTTGGCCTGGTCATCCCGAAACAGCCGGACGGCCGTCCGGCAACGATCATGATGATCGATCACGAGGAACGGCGCATCGCCGACGGCGAGTGCATGCTATGGGACGACACTTTCGAGCACGAAGTTATGAACAACTCGGATCAGCCCCGCGTCGCTCTCCTCCTCGACGTGTGGCGTCCGCAGATGCCGCTGGACATGGAAATCCTGTCGCGCGTGATCGTGCGCGGCGTGCAGGTGGGGATGCGCTATCGTGGCGTGTCGTTCGGCGGCTGAACCAGTTGCAAAGGCTCAAAGCACGCCGCGCTTTAAGCGCGCGCCTCGCGATACGTCCCTGTCGCGCTGCCACGCTTGCCGGGAAACATCGCGTCCCTCGCCAGCAATCCGCTGACGCGGCAGAAGGTAGCGAACGCGCGGCAGGCTTCCTCGGCGCTGGCCACGTCGACCGTCGCGCCGAAACAGGCGTTGAACGCGGCTTCGTAGACCTTGCCCTGCCGGCGCTTCGGCCAATCCTGCAGGAAATCGAGCGCCTGCTCGACGCTGTAGATTTCCTCGACCGGCAGGCCGGGCGCGGGCGTGATGCGCACCGGCACCTCGAATTGCAATCTGTCCATTCCCTGTCTCCCGAACTGGCGCAGCCCTGAGCAACGCCGCTCGATGTGAAAAGTTGCTTTTGCGGCCTTCTGACTCGCAAATGTGACCTCAGTGCGATGAAGAGTCGGTGCGGCGGATCGGCGTCAGTCCGGATCGGTACCGGCTGCATTGCCAATGCCGGATTTCCACCGTATTGCCGGCCATTACAGCTGCCGCGGGCGAAAATATGAGCGAAATCCGGGTCGAGTCTCTGGTCAAGCGCTATGGCGGCACCACCGCGCTGGACGGCGTTTCGTTGGCCTTTCCGCAGGGATCTTTCACGGCGCTGCTCGGCCCTTCCGGCTGCGGCAAGACGACGATGCTGCGGTTGATCGCCGGCTTCGAGGCGCCGAGCGAAGGCCGCGTTTTCCTTGGTGATGCGCTTGTCGCCGACCCGAAGCGGCAGCTGCCGCCGGAGGCGCGCAATGTCGGCGTCGTTTTCCAATCCTACGCGCTGTGGCCGCATATGGATGTCGCCGAAAACGTAGCCTATCCGCTGAAGGCCAGGCATGTTCCCTCCGCCGCCATCCCTGCCCGCGTCGCTTCGGTCCTCGATATCGTTGGCCTCGGCGGTTTCGCCAAGCGCCGCATCGACGAGTTGTCGGGTGGTCAGCGGCAGCGCGTCGCGCTGGCCCGCTGCCTGGTCGCCGAGTCCGGCATCATCCTGTTCGACGAGCCGCTCGCCAATCTCGACATGCATCTGCGCGCGGCCATGGTCGACGCCTTCCGCGATATCCATCGCCGCACCGGCGCGACCATCGTCTATGTCACGCATGACCAGGCCGAGGCCCTGGCGCTTGCCGACCGCGTCGCCGTGATGAGCAAAGGCCGACTGCTGCAGGCGGCACCCCCGCGGGAAATCTATCGCTCTCCCGCCGACGCCGCTGTCGCCGGTTTCGTCGGTCGCGGCAGCCTGGTCTCAGGCAACACCGTCGGCCATTCGGACAAGGCCTCGATCATCGATATCGCCGGCCACCGGCTCACGGCGCGCAGCCACGACAAACCGGCCGGTGCGGTCAAGGTCCTGCTACGCCCGGAAGCCTTGCGCATCGCGGCCGAGGGACTGCCCGCGACGGTGCTGGACAGCGTCTACCGCGGGCCGGTGCATGAAGTGCGGCTGGCGCTGGCCGAGCCCGGCCAGCACCTGCTCGTCGACAGCGCGGAGGCACTGGCGGCGGGACAGCGCGTGCATGTCGCCGTGTCGGACGCTTGGGTGGTACCGAGCGCCTGATTTAGCGCCAGGGCAACACGCCGGCCGGCAAGCGGCGCCCGAACCGATCAAGCGCCAGAAGCAGCGCGATCACGACGATGATCGTGGATACCGCGATTGCCGCTGCCTGCGTGCCGAGCCCGGCCTCTTCCAGGCTGAACAGCACGACGCCGAGCGTTTCCTTGCCGCTCGACCAAAGCAGCGCCGAGACCGTCAACTCGTTGAAAGCACTCATGAACACCAGCAGCCCGCCCGCCACGGCCGCGGGCGCCGCGAGCGGCGCGGTGATCGTTGCGAGCCGCCGGAACGGACCAGCGCCGGACACCGCCGCCGCCTCTTCGAGATCACGCGGAATCTGCCCGACGGCCGTCGTCACCGGTTTCATTGCCAGCGTCAGGAAGCGCATCGCATAGGCGACGAGGATGATCGACGCGGTCGCATAGAGGCTGCCGATCAGCGGCAGCGGCCGCAAGAACAAAAGGATGCAGGCGATCGCCAGCACCACGCCGGGGATCGTGTAAGGCAGGTCGACGATGCCGCCGAGCACACGCCGCCAGCGCTTGTCGAAACGTTCGAGCCGCGCGGCCATCGGAATGACGCCAAGGGCGAGGATAAGCGCCGCGCCGCCGGCAAAGAGCAGTGAATTGCGGAAGGCCCGCGCCGTCGACGCCTGCCGGACAAGCACTTCCACATAGTTGGCGATCGTTGCCGTCCGCGGACTGAGCGGCACGCCGAAGGACGGCACCAGCGACGTCGCCAGCAACGCGCAGGCCGGCAGAATGAGGATCAGGCCGATGACAAGCCAGCCCGCGCCGGCGAGCGGCATGCGCAAGCCTCCGAGCTCGAATTGCGCCGGCGTGCCGGCAACGATGCGATGCCCGGTGCCGCGCAGCGCCAGCGACTGGAAGACCATGCCGGCCAGCGCCAGGGCGCCGACCAGCACCGACAGCGCCGCGATCTGCGGCAGCACGCCGGGCCCGAAGCTCGACAGGTCCTGGTAGATCAGCGTCGGCAAGGTCAGATAGTTGACGGGCATGCCGAGCAGCGCCGGTATGCCGAAATTGCCGACGCCGGAAACGAAGGTGAGTGCTGCGGCCGCCACGACATAAGGGCGTACCACAGGCAGCACGATGGTCCGCAACACGGCGACAGGCCTGGCGCCGCAGGATCGCGCCGCCTCGACCAGATCGCGCGGCATCCGCGACAGACCCGCCCGCATGGTGATGAAGACGATCGGCGCATGCTGGACGCCGTAGAGAAGGATGATGCCGCCACGGCCAAGCATGGGATTGCCGGCCCCGGGCGCAGGCGCCAGCCCAAGCATACCGAGCAGCGTGCTCGACGGGCCGAAGAGATGCAGCCAGGCGAGCGCGGTGACCTGCGGCGCGATCATCAGCGGCAAAAGCAGAAGAAACCCGAGGATCTTTCGTCCCGGCAGATCGGTCATCGTCACCGCGACGGCGAACGGAATGCCGAGGCAAAGCGCCAGCAGCGCGCCGAAAAAAGCCGTGTCCAGCGTGTGCCACATCGCCTTGAGCGCGGCAGGGCTGGCAAGCCGCCCGGCGAAGGCGGCGAAATCGGCCTCGCCGCCCGGCGCGATCGCCGCAAGCACGAGACGCGCCATCGGCAACAGGCAGAGCATGGCGATGACCAGCAGGACGGCCAGCGCCGACAGACGCTGGCCGAATATCGGGCCCGGCACCGTGAAGCCCCCCGCCTGCGGCGACGCCACGCCTCGCCTGGCGATGTGATGTTCCGCGGAGGCCAAAGTTTCCAGGCCGCTTACTGGCTCATCACCGCGCTGAACTTTTCCTTGTTCTGCGCATCGTTGGCGAGCGCGGCCGCCGCATCATAATCGAGCACCTTGATCGAGGCGCGGTCCGGATAGCCGGCCGGCAGCGCGACGTCGGCGCGCGCCGGGATGTAGCCCATCTTGGCCGCCACTTCCTGCCCGTCCTTCGACAAGAGGAAATCGACGAAGGCCTTGGCGGCTTCCTTGTTCTTGGCGGTGGATAGGATAGCGACCGGTTCGGTGACGGCGGACACGCCTTCCTTCGGGAAGACGAACTCTACCGGCGCGCCCTTGGCCTTCTCGCGGATCGGCATGTAGTCGACGATCATGCCGAACAACTTGTCGCCGCCGCTGACGGCCTTCAGCACGTCGCCATTGCCGCCGCTGGCCTGCGCGCCGTTCTTGGCGAGCGCGCCATAATAGTCCCAGCCCTCCGGCAGCTTGCCGGTCAGCGTCACCGTGTGGATCATCGCCGCGCCCGAGGTCAGCGGACTGGGCATCGCGATCAGGCCCTTGGCTTCCGGCTTCTTCAGGTCTTCCCAGCTTGTCGGCACGAAAGGCGCCTTGGTATTGTAGACGATGCCGGTGGTGATCAGCTTGGTCGAGAAATAGGTCTTGTCCTTGTCGTAGAGCGCCGCGTCGAGGCCGTCGACTTTGGCCTCCGGATAGGCGAGCAGCCGGCCTTCCTTCTTCAGGCCCTCCATGGTCACGACATCGGCGATCAGCAGCACGTCGGCCTGCGGCTGGCCGGCCTCGATCTCGGCATGCAGCTTGGCCAGGATCTTCGGCGTGCCGTCGCGCACCCAGTCGACCTTGATCCTCGGGTTCTTCGCCATGAAGGCGTCGACGGTCTGCTGGGCGTCGGTGTTCGGCTGGCTGGTGTAGAGCACCAGCGTGCTGTCGGCGGCGGCGGCTCCCGCTACGGTGGATGCCAGCAACATGGCGGCGAAAACGATCTGGCGCATGGAAATACCTGTTGTTGATCAAGGCTGGGCGAGGTCCGGCAGGCGCCGGGGCTGGAAAACCTGAGTAAGGCCGCAGGATAACCATTGTGTGACAGGGCAACGCAACTCGCATCGCCCTGCCTTGCGCCTGCTCCGTATCACAGGTGCTACTGGTTGGCCGGGTCGGTCTCGGCATCATAGGCCATGCGGGTAACCACCATCAGCACATAGGCCGACGGCAGCGCGAAGATGGCGCCGAGCATGATCGCCGCCGTTCCTTCCATGCGAAGGGTGGCGGCAACGGCCCAGTAGACGGTGCCGATGCAGATTACCGCCTGGACTGCCAGAAAAGAGGCCGCGGCAGCCGCGCGGGTAAGCGTCTTGAATGTCTTGATGCGTTGCATTGAACGGAATCCGAACTGACGCGCACGCAACCGGCGGACAGCCAGCGGCCGTCGCCGGATCGCGACGCGAAGGAATGTCTTTGGTTTGAATGCCGCGCTCGGCGGCCAAGGCCTTACGCGGCGGGCGGCGCGCGTGGCTGGTTGGCGCGCGAAGCTGCTGCGCTTGCCGATACCGGAGCGACGCCCATTTCGGCCGGCAATACATGGCCGATAAGCAGGAAATCGGATGCGGGCGCGAGCACGCCGGGATTGCCGCTGACGAGTTTTATCGGCAGTGGCCGGCCGGCCCGGATTTCAAGCGCCTGCGCCTTGCCGGTCGTTCTGAGCAGCGCGATCGTGTCGCCCTGACGAGCGGCGCTGACGCTGGAACTGCCCGGGAGCGAAACGGCCGACGCAGAAATTTCGGCCTGCGCGAAGCCCAGCAGCGCGAGCATCAGCAGCGCCATCAGGCCCGCGCAGGCTGTCCTGACCGGCAACAGCATCGGTCTTTCGCGTTCAGGTGCCGTCAAGGCAATCTCCGGACATCAGGACGGACCTAACCGATGGAATGGCCGAAGGAAAGCCGCAATGGACGCCGCAATCGCACTTCGTCCTTGAACCTTGCGGCTTCCGGTGCCAAATCTGGAGCAGATTTTCGCATTCGGCTCCTTTGGAGCCAACGCCGGCAAACGGACAAAAATGGTTACCTATCTCGACGCCTCCACGGCCCCCCTTCGAAACACCGGCCAGATCCGCCTCTATGGCGAGGAAGGTTTTGCCGGCATGCGCAAGGCCTGCGACCTCACGGCGCGCTGCCTTGACGAACTGGTGCCGATGGTGAAGCCCGGCGTGACGACGGAAACGATCGACCGCTTCGTCTTCGAATTCGGCATGGACCATGGCGCGCTGCCGGCGACGCTCAATTATCGCGGCTACACCAAGTCGTCCTGCACCTCGATCAACCATGTCGTCTGCCATGGCATTCCCGACAACAAGCCGCTGAAGGAAGGCGACATCGTCAACATCGACGTCACCTATATCCTCGACGGCTGGCACGGCGATTCCTCGCGCATGTATCCAGTGGGCACGATCAAGCGCGCCGCCGAGCGCCTGCTCGAGGTGACCTATGAGTGCCTGATGCGCGGCATAACCGCGATCAAGCCCGGCGCCCGCACCGGCGCCATCGGCGCCGCGATCCAGACCTATGCCGAGGCCGAGCGCTGCTCGGTGGTCCGCGATTTCTGCGGCCACGGCGTCGGCCAGCTTTTCCACGACGCCCCGAACATCCTGCATTACGGCACAGTCAATGAAGGCGTCGAGATGCGGCCGGGCATGATTTTCACGGTCGAGCCGATGATCAATCTCGGCCGCCCGCATGTGAAGGTGCTGTCCGACGGCTGGACGGCGGTCACGCGCGACCGCTCGCTGTCGGCGCAATACGAGCACACGATCGGCGTCACCGACACCGGCTGCGAGATCTTCACGCTGTCGCCGAAAAAGCTCGACCGCCCCGGCCTGCCAGCCTAGTTTCAGCCGAAGCCTGAGGGGAGCGGGCGAGCATGGGGAAAGTCGAGGACGAGCGGGCGTTCTTTTCCGAAGGCTGGATCGAGCCGCCCAAGACGGCGCTGAAAAAGGCCACGGCAGCAGAAAAGCCCCATTATCACGGCCATCGCGACCGTCTGCGCGAACGCTTCGTCGCCGGCGGACCGGACGCCCTGCCCGACTATGAACTGCTCGAACTGCTGCTCTTCCGGCTGATCCCGCGCGTCGACACCAAGCCTATCGCCAAGGCGCTGATCGCCCGCTTCGGCTCGCTGGCCGAAGTGCTCGGCGCGCCGGCACCCTTGCTTGAAGAAGTCAAAGGCATCGGGCCGACCGTCGCGACCGATCTAAAAGTCATCGCCGCCACCGCCCAGCGCATGGCGCGCGGCGAGGTGCGCGGCCGCGAAGTCCTGTCCAACTGGACGCAATTGCTCGATTATTGCCGTTCGGCCATGGCCTTCGAGGCCCGCGAACAGTTCCGCATCCTGTTCCTCGACAAGAAGAACGGGCTGATCGCCGACGAGGTGCAGCAGACCGGTACCGTTGACCATACGCCGGTCTATCCGCGCGAGGTGGTGAAGCGGGCGCTCGAACTCTCCGCCAGCGCCGTCATCCTGGTCCACAATCATCCCACTCGCCCCTTTTCGATCACGCGCCATCACGCTCTAGCACATTGATGCATAATGTTTTCCCGGCTTGTCGTAGAGTCGGATATTGTGGCATATTGGGATCGGTTTTAGGGGGATCGAAGCCCGTTTTGAACCCAACCGCAGACCCCTACTACCCGTCAGCCGATCCCACTCGAAAGCCTACGGGAGATCCCAGTGCCAAGCCTTACCGATGGAGAAATTCGCCGTGCTTTGAAGCAGGTCGAGGAAACCGGAAAGCAACAGAACCTTGTCGATGGCGAGGGCCACGGAACAGGCCGCCTCGTTCTCGTGGTGAAGCCAATGCCGACCCGCGTAACGGCGGACTGGATGGCCCAGCAATGGCGAGACCAAAAGCGTCTCAAGAAAAAGCTAGGCTCGTATCCGTCAATGGGCCTTGGCCAAGCTCGCGAGATTTTCAAACGCGACTTCGCCGATATGATCCAGAAGGGACGCAGCATCAAGATTGCGGGCGACACGCGACCCGGCACCATCGCCGATCTGTTCGAGGCTTATGTCGCATCGCTGAAGGCAGATGGAAAACCGTCTTGGAAGGAGGCTGAAAAGGGGTTGAACAAGATCGCCGACATGCTCGGCCGCAACCGCCCGGCCCGCGATATCGAGCCTGAAGAGATCAGGGACATCATTCGCCCGATTTACCAGCGGGGCAAACGGTCCATGGCCGATCATGTTCGTAGCTATATTCGATCGGCTTACAGTTGGGGACTGAAATCCGAGCACGACTACCGCTCGACCTCTGTCCGTCGCTTTCGTCTCATCTACAATCCGGCTGCTGGTATTCCAACAGAACCAAAAAACGTGGGAACGCGCTGGTTGGACGAAGAGGAATTTGTCCGTCTCTATCGCTGGCTCGAATATCCCGATACGCCGGTCCATCCCCCCTACACGCGTGCCGTAAGAATTCTTATGCTGACCGGCCAGCGCGTCGAGGAGATCGCTCGGCTACACGTCGATCAATGGGATGCCGCTGAGCGCATCATCGACTGGTCCAAGACCAAGAATGGAAAGCCTCACGCCATCCCCGTGCCCAAAATCGCGGCCGAGCTTATCGGGTCGATCAAGCCAAATGAATTTGGTTGGTTTTTCCCATCCGCAACCGACCCGTCCAAGCCTGTCAGTCATGGAACGCTCTATTCGTTCATGTGGCGCCAGCGCGATCGCGAGGTCATTCCCGTCGTGACAAACCGCGATCTCCGGCGAACCTGGAAGACGCTTGCCGGCAAGGCAGGTCTCTCGAAAGAGATCCGAGACCGATTGCAGAACCACACCCTGCAGGACGTCAGTTCCAAGAGCTACGATCGCTGGAACTACATGCCTGAAAAGCGCGCTGCCATGGCTAGGTGGGATAAGTTCGTCCGCGAACTCCTGACGAAGAAGAGGCGTAAAGCCGAGCTCAAGGAAGCTGCATGAGCTAACATCCTCACCGCCATCACCGACGGAGGCAAAGCTCACCGTGGGGGACCAGACTACGAATCTGGGGTCAGGAGTTCGAATCTCTTCGGGCGCGCCATTCCATCCAATTGATTTCCAACGGCTTTTTGACCTACCCGGCGAACCGGCACCGGCTTGATTTTCGGAATTCAGCCGGCTTTTCAGCCGGTTTTGGACAGTCGGCTACTCCCGGCGACAAAATCGCACCACAGGTGGGGTGCCCTGTCGCAATGGCGGTTATTTCAGCGCGGCGGCAGCAGATTCGCTTGCGTGACCGCCTGTCGGCCTAAGCCGTCTTGCCCGCGTCCAGCGCCGGTTCTCCGATCGTGACGCTGCCCCGGTCCGTATCGAGGATCGCCACTTCTTCCCTCAACGCGGCGATCAAGGCCGCCATCCGGCCGCGCACGCGCGGATGAAGATTCATCAAGCCCTCGATGAGACGCCGGCCTTCCGCACTGGCGATGAAGTCTATGCGCTCGTCCACCGGCAGAGGTCCAGTTTCCCGGGCGGCGTCGTTGCCTGGCAGGCCTTCGAAGAAGCGGCTGACGGGAACGCCGAGTGACGTGGCGATCTCGTAGAGCATGGAGGCGCTGACGCGGTTCCTCGCGTTCTCGTATTTCTGAAGTTGCTGGAAGCTGATGCCGACAAACCGTGCAAGTTGCGCCTGCGACACGTCTGACTGCACACGGACCGTCGCGATCTGCCTGCCGACATGCATATCTGCGGAATGAGGGCTCGCAGGTTTATGCTTTGCCCATATCATCACAGCAGGAGGGCGTTTCGATTCCAACAAGGCGTCTCGCTTTTGCATCTGTTCACTTCCGGGAATGTGAGCCTGTGGCGGTGCGCCGCCGGGAATTCAGCAAATTTCCGATGAATGGGGAGTTGCAAAACGGCGCGAAACACTATGAGCGCCTTCAAGTCGGCTCTCCCGGTCGGCTAATTCCATCAATATCCTTGAGGACTGAGCGGATTTGAGGCCAGGGAAACTCGGTGTCGCCTTCCGAAGGCTGACCTTCTTTAAGTACGGCATCCAGCTTGGCCGCCACACCGGCAAGGGTAGTCGCAGGCGTTTCGGACAATACCTCAAGCAACTCCTCCGCTCGATCAGCGGCTTCGCGTTCAGCGCGCAACGCGGCGGAATAGCCGATGTCTTCAGCAGCGGCATCCCAGCGAAGCTGATGGGCCGCGAAGTCGGCTTCGGCCTTCGCACGGACTGTTGCGTCGATGGAATCGGCGCTTGGCAATTCGCGAATTGCCTTCAGAGAATGCAGTGTCAGGCTCTCACCATTGGCCTGCAGGATCATCGCGCACGGAAAACCAATAGTTTCGGCGAGTTTCCGCTCTAGGCGCTGTTGCTCTCGGCACAGCCGTTCGGTCAAGTTGTGGGCATCCTGCCACTCGCGCCACACAGGTACCACGCGATCGGAAGTTTGGTCCTTTTCCAAGTCGGCTCGCGCAAGCTCAGTGGACTGTGGTCGCAGCTCTACATTTGCCGTTCGCGCAAGTTCCTTCCTGTGCGTGACGAAAGGCAAAGGCGTGGTATTGTCGGAATCACCCATGATCCGAGCTCCCAACAGCTTGGCGTGGTTAGGCTGGGCTATGTGCAGTCGCACATCGCCTGGCCGTACTTGCGCGCAACCGGCACCTGCAGGGCGTTGAGTCAACTGCAGCCGGTTCGTGTGAATGTCTGTCATAATCTAGCCCATCAGAGATTACTTTGCAATCACATGATATGAAAGATATCACTGGCGCGCAGATGCGAGCAGCACGCGCGCTGGTGCGTTGGAGCGCAAAGGATCTGGCAGACGCCGCCAGCGTGGGGGTTGCGACTGTTAGACGCGCGGAATCCGACGACGGCATGCCGGCTATCACCTCCGCGAATCGAAAGGCGATTCGCAGTGCACTTGAGGCGGCCGGCATCGAGTTCATTCCAGAAAATGGCGGCGGCCCAGGTGTAAGGCTTGCCCGTCGATTTGATGGCGGATGAACAGTAGACAGCGCTACCGCTTTCGAGCGACTTCGCAGTCGACCAACGCGTCATGGGTCTAACCCCGCGACAGTTCCGGACATTGTGGGCCAAAATAGAAACGTCCGCATCTGGGCCGGTAGCGGACTGACCGCTGTCAGTATCCGCGCGTCGAACTGGGGGTAATTCGGTTGGTCGAGGAGGTCGGCAAAGGCATCCGCTAGGTCGTTTTCGCCCGGGCGCGATGGTGCGCGAGCGAACGCGTGCAAATCATGCTTTCCTGGATTCGTACCGCGCGGGGCGGCCGAAACCACGCCACGTCGAGTGCGGCTGCCGCGAGGTAGGCGTGGCCGAGGTGTCGGCTGTCGAGGCCGTAGGCCCGACGAAGGTCATCTGCCGCCACATAGAGCGTGTTCTTCCCGGCAAACGCATTGCGACGGTACTCGAGGCGCGGCTGAAACCGCGCCATCAAGCTCTTGCAGGCCGAGGTCTTCCCTCTGAGATCGATGCCTTCCACAAGGAAGAGCTTTCCGGTCTTGCATCTGGGCCTCAATCATTCGGACCATTCGACGCGGACCATTCCGGCGCCCATGCGGTCCGGGCCCCGGCGGATGTGGCTTTCGTACGCCGCCGCCATGATCGCGACGCCCAGCCGGTGCGTCGAGAGATCCGAGGTGAGCTGCGCGACCGGCAGACGCCCCTCTGCACATGCGACGAACTCGGTCAAGGACGCCATCTTCGCCCGTTCCGACAGCAGATGTTCGCCCGTCTCGCCGGCAAAAGTCGCCGCGCTGTAGCGCGACAGCCGGTCCGCACCCTTGATGAGCCCGCTGTTCTGTACGCGGACCAGTTCGAGGTGGTTCGGGTCCCCGAGCTGGTCGCCTTTCGCTTCGGCTCGGTCATGCCGGTCTTCGGCCTGGAGGGTCTCGATACGCAGACCCTGCATCGGTCCCTGGTCGATGTGCCACAGCTCGCGTTTCAGCCGGCCGGAGCCTTTGTACCAATTCTTCGGCGGGTCCAGGGTCGCGCGGGCGGAGACCGTGTCATGTTGAAGATGAAGGTTGACGGTGGTCATCACGCTGCCGTCGCGGATGGCCTCCATTGAGACATGGGCGTCGACCTCACCCATCCGGCGGCCAAGCATCACCAATTCGGCGTCGTCGTAGTCTTCCAGGCTCGCGTGGCTGCCGCCGATGAGCTTGTGCCACCCCAGCCGCGGCATGGCGGCAACCAGAGCATCGGGCTGGCGAAGGCTGGCATGCACGAGCAGATAGTCGGGCCGGGCGTGGACCCAGGTCCCGGTCTTGAGCAGGCGGGCGATGACATCGATCACGTGGTAGCCCGAATGGGCCAGCTTCCCGCTGCCGGTGCTGTAGCCGTGGTAGGCAACATCGACAAGCTCGCCGCCGACCCGCATCTGGCCGTCGGCATGGGCTGCGGTAATGTTCGTCACGGGCTGCCCGGTCGCTTCGCGGACCTCCGCTACACAGTCGAAGACCTTGGCGAAGACCGGCATGAAGGGCCGCTGCGCGTTCAGCATCGCGCAGACCGGATGCTCTTGCTGGGCGCGGGCGTAGGCCAGGGCCAGTTCATCGAAATCCGACAGGATCCCGCGCGCCGCCGACAACGAGGTGACTGCGTTGGGCCGGGTGGTCACCGGCTTGTCTAGAAACAGGTGGAGTCCCCTCTGCAGCGCCCAGAGCGCATAGGCCAGATGCGCCTCGGGCGGCACGCTGACCGCCACGGCGCTGATGCCGTGCTTCCGGACGAGCCGATCGAGCTGGGCCTCGGTCCGGGCGTCAAGATGGTAGGGAGAGATGGGCTCCAGATAGACGATCTCATGGGGACGGCCGTCTTGAATTTCCGACAGGCGCGCCTCGACGGCGGGACCAGCGGATGCCAGTTCCACCGCGGCCGGGCAGGTGACATCATAGCCCTCTGCACGAAGCTCCTGCAGGTGCTTGCGAATGGTCCGGACCCAGTGCGGCCCGAGACCTATCTGAAGCAGGACAACCGGGCGCAGAAGCGCTTGGGCCGAGGCTGCAAACTTGGGGGAGTGTTTCATGGCGGTCAGTTCCGTTGGCCGATTAGCGCGGCCGAGCGGTTGGGGACCCATTCACCAACTGCCCGGAGCCTGCGGCAGCGCCGAACAGACCGCAGCCAACGGGGTGTCAAGGAGGTGTAAAGACCGCCGATCCCGGTGAGGTTTGAGTGATCGGGGAGAACTTGGCCCAACATGGCTGGAGCCCAACTGCGGCCTCGCACTATGGACAAACGAGGAAAGAGCAATGAACATTGATTAAATAAGTTTGCTAGGAGCCCCCTTCGGGCATGTATAACGGACCCCCCTTGCCGCCGGAGCGGGAGCTCCCCCTCAGCCTTCTTGTAGAATTCCTGATGGCGGCCGGGGCCGGCAGGGACGACCAAGAATTCCTTTCACTTCCGTGGACGGA
The DNA here is from genome assembly GCF_006439555.1 of Mesorhizobium sp. B3-1-6. Classification (NCBI taxonomy): domain Bacteria; kingdom Pseudomonadati; phylum Pseudomonadota; class Alphaproteobacteria; order Hyphomicrobiales; family Phyllobacteriaceae; genus Mesorhizobium; species Mesorhizobium sp. B3-1-6. The sequence continues at coordinate 26,258 of NZ_VFTM01000043.1, forward strand.
TACGGAACTTCAGCAGGCCCGAGTGGCAAGTCGTCAAGGAATTCGAGATTTCTTGGAGGAAGGTACGGCAGGATCGACTTTTGCCGGCGGGTTGTTCACCGCCCTCACGGATAATGAGGACCCGGCGATCCTCGACCAGCTAAAGTTGGCGCAGAAGACTTGGGTGGCAGCATCGCCGACCGAGCGTAGGCAGCGGGTGAAGGATGCCGTCGCCAGCTACGGGCTGCCGGAGACGTGGCAAACGCGGCGGTCCGTCTTTTCACAATGGGCTCGCCGACTGCGTGAGAAGCCCTATAAACTCCAACTCGCTCTTCACGACCTTTCCATGATTGGGTTCGCCGACGCGCGCAGCCCCTATCGGCTCGTGAAAGGCTTCAAGAAGTTTCTTGACCAGGACGCGCTGCCCTATTTTTCCAGGGACTATTACATGGAAGACATGGGGGCGCAGGGCGAGGTTTTCTCCGAGACGGACCTAATTCGAAAAATTGACGAGGCGGACGAAACCCGCGCGATTCTCATTCACGGACCCGGCGGGCACGGAAAGACCCGTTTGGCCCATCAACTTTGCAAGGCGACCAAGGCAGACCTTGCATTGCTGATCGAGCCATTGGCGGCTGACTACTTGAAACTGAAGGATTACCTAAAAGGATTTAGGGAGGGCAGGCGCGAGCCAGCCGCGTTGAGACATGTTCTGCTGTTTCAAGACTATGCGGAGAATGTCAGGACCGCGACGCCTGTCAGGTCTTTCTGCGACGTTGTCCGAAATGACCTCGACATTCGTACCACGCTCATACTTTGCAGCCGTTCGAGCGGTGTGCGCCTCGTCGAGCAGACCTACGACGATTTCGAAATCGATGCGTATTCCGTGGGAGTTCAAAAGGACAATGGCACAACTTACGAACATTGGCTGGTCGCGCAGATTCTGAAGCACTTCGACCTGGACAACGACGCCGGTCTGGTTGCGTTGACTCGGGACCTTCCTTTCCTTGCGGCATTTGCGGGTTTCCTAAAGACGGAACATCCAAGCCTATTCGACAAGCAGTTTCGAATTTCGGTCGACAACCAACATTTCGCGGCTTGGGCCCGAAAGCGGGCTGATTCACTTGCTGGCCTCGAATCGACCGCGAGGCGACGCTTGGCGGAAATCGCCCTGGCCCTCCCCGTGGCAAAGGCGGAGGTGGACCACATCACGGAAGACCGGAACGAGGTCGGCACAAAGATATTCGAAGCTCTTGAGGGGGACTTCTGGATCGAAGAAGAGGCGGACACCTACGCCCCTGTGCACGACGCCTTTGCCGACGCGCTTGTGACGCAGCATCTGTTCGGCACGGAGAAGCCAGCTAACCGGATGGCCGAATTACTCTCTACGGCTTGCGAAAAGGAGTATTTTGGCAGGGCCCTGCATGCCTTAGGCCGTGTGTCCGGGGCGGAAGAGTTAGAGGTGATAGACCCGGTGTCCGTTCTCGCCAAGCTCGAGAAAAAGCACGCCTTGGCTATTCAGCAGAACGCATTGGAGGTGGTCAGCAGCGCCTTGGTGCCGACGCAGAGGCTTCCATCTGTGCTAAACGCAATCGACAGTCTTTACGAAGGCTTGCGGGGCGATCTCGAAGCTTGTCGCTTCCTGAGCCATTCCGTCGCTTCCCTTCGCAAGCGGGAGAGGGCGACCGAAGCGGAGACGTGTCCCCGGCTCGATGATCTGCTCAAAAGCATTTCATTCGATTCCGATCTGCGGATCATCTCGAATCTTGTTTGGCACGATCCAGGTTCATATCGGGAGAGCGCGACAGCGCTTATGCTGAAATCCGCCGATGACTGGGACGTCTCGTATCTGATTGGTGCTGTCCTTGCGAATGGTGGGTCACTTCAGCGGGTGGGTCCTAGTGTTCTGCGATGGCTCCAGCGCTTTTCCACCGCGTCTGCAACGGCGTTCGTTCTAGTTGCCTGGTTTGAGGCAGTCAAAGAACAGGCCCAAGAGGCGGACTCTGCTGGCACGCCGGTGAATATCGTCTCTGGGAAGGTTGCCAATTATCTTGCGCCTTGGTGTCTCCTGCACGGTCGGAAGTACTTTGCGGCAAAGGTCCTGGCTGCCTGGGCGTCCGAATCGCGGGGATCGACCCAGGCGATGTCCGCGTTGGACGACTGGCTTGACCTGTACGCCGATCGATTTATGGCAACCCACGTGCTTCAAACCGCACTCAAGCTTGGCAGGAGTCTCGACGCGAAGTTTCAGGATTACGTCAAAAGGTGGCTATCCGAGAACAGCCGACTTTCCCCGGTTGCAACGTTGTATTTGTTTCGCGAATTGAGGGATGCGGGCGTGTCTTGGCGCGCCTTTTCGTCAGAAGCGCTTGCCTTTATCGGATCGGATCTCCCCCCCAAAGCGCACCGGGATATGTGCATCTACTGGCTCCAGATGGGTGGAGACGCTGACTCGATCAGAGGCCCGTTGCGTAGCGCCGTTGACCTAGATCCCCTTGATGAGCACGTGAGATTCGTGTTCCAGACTTGGGAACTTGCCGCGCCCCGAGATATGGGTTTCTGGGCCTCGAACATGGTGCTCTGGCTGAGGGGGCATTTTGCCCACCCGCGGGCAGCTTATGTTTTCAATCTCTGGTACAAGCACAAGCTCGGCGTGGCGGCTGTGCGCGCACCTCTGATTGCATGGCTGAAGCACAACGGGTCGGACCATCAGTATCCGGTCGTCTTATCCAATCATTACCGGCAAGAGACGGCGTCGAACCCCGAAGTTTTTCCTTTTGCCGAGCTCGCGCTGTTCTGGTTAAAGACCCATGCTGGGCATCCTCATTCCAGCTTCCTTTTCCTAGCTTGGATTCATAGAAGGCAAGATCTTACGACCATCCGGCTAGCCCTTCGTACCTGGCTCGGGCAGAATGACGAACATCCGGCCTTTCCCGGCTTGCTGGCAACATACGCCCTAGATCCGGCATCCCTCGAAGAGATCGGCGTCTCGGAGGATCGCGCGCGAGCATTCCTAAAAAGGAAAAGGTTCAGCAAGGCCGACTGCCGGCTCATTGAATTCATTCTGTCATCCCCCTTCGGTTCGAATCCACAGTCGGAAATCGGCAGGACAGCGATCGAGGGCGCACAAGACTATCTTCAAGAGTTCGGCTCAGACATCGGCAGTGCGTTCTTGATTGCAAAGGTTATTCGTTTGATTGGTGCGGAGGGCTGGATTATTGCGGTGGCAGCGACTTGGCTTGAAAGTTTCAGCCTGCGCCACCGAGCCAACCTCGTGCTTCAGGCTCTGCTTACCGTGAATCCACGAGCGTCGACCTACGAAGCTCAGGTAAGGTCGTGGCTGACCCAGAACCAGGAATACATATTTGCCGGGGCCTTGCTGCTAGAATGGGCGCGCGCGGGAGGGGATGTTATGCTTTTTCAAAGGCAAGCCGCCGCTTGGATCGATACAGCTCACGCGCAAGATGACTTTCCTGATGTCGACGAGGTAGAGCGTCTCTACTGGCAGGCGAATATCCAGATGAGCCGGGATCAGGGCTGACGACCGGATACAGGTCAACAGGCTCCTGAAACTTCGCCGACCACCCAGCGGCAAGGTCAGCCTGTCCTGACGCGCGGCCAGTGACCGCTTGTGGCGCCAATATGCCGCTTCAGCCGTCCGTTTCATGTCCGCGTAGGCGGTACGGTATGGTTATCCTGCTTAACGACCGACTTGAAGGCGCATCGCCGACATTCCCGGTCTGACCGGCTACGCGCTCGGAAGTCTCATCACTTTACATCGTCGAGCGGAGAACAGCCTAGATATGTTCCGCGAGGTCGAGCTCGCCGTGCGCCTCGATCTCCAAAAGATAGTGAGCCTTGGTCAAGCAATCGCCTTCCCTGAACGCGGGATAGGCGCAGATCGCCAATAGCGCCATCTCCTCCTCTCGGGCAGCCTCGATGTGCTGGCGGCTGCGGCTGCCCCTTTCGTGGACGGCCTTGCCGAACGCTGCGTATGCTGCCTTGTGCGCCTCAATCAGCGCCGGCAGGTCGTTGGATGGTTGCCGGTCACGGCTCAGCGGCTCGGTGCCGAGAGCGTTTGCTGTAACGGTCGAGGCGACCACTGCGCTGCCGGAGTGGAAGAACAAGGCGCGGCGGTTGGTGACCTCACCTCTTCACTTCACGGCAGGCCAGAGCGATGCGTGAAACTCACCGGCACCGTAACACGACGGTTCGCGCATTCATGTCAGGATGGAAAGCCCGCGATGGCCCTACAGCTTGCCAGCGAGGCTGATGCGTCGAGGCATCCGCATCGTCAGTGGGCGTGCCACGCGCTCGGCGTCCAGGTAGCAGGCTCAGACCCACGGCAAGCTTTTGCCCTGAACGGAGCGCCTCAACGCGGATGAAGAAACTCGGCAACCTTCTCTGCGAGAGCGACAACCGCAGCAGACAAGCCAGCGCTCGGCCGCCATCCTACGGCCGACGCTGGCGGCTCGGCGCCACCCGGGTCGCAGACGGGGGCGCCGCGCCAACTTTATCGACAGCCATAGCGAGCAAAGCACGGCCATGTCCTGACGCGATCAACCTCGCAACTCAGTGACGCTCCGCTGAAGCCCGTCTCAAAGAGATCTTGTCCGCACGCCGCTATCGGCCATGGTTGCTGTTGATCATGCCGAGGCACTGCACCCTGCGCTAAGCCGCTGTAACGAATGAAAAAACGCCGTTTCCGCAACGTGCGCACTATGCGCACACATTGCGAAATCTAAACGCAACTAATTGAAAATAAACAACCGCCAAGGGGCAGCACATTTCTGCCTTTTATCCTGCCATCCTAATCGGTTGTTCTGCGCGACACTTGGCATACATCGTCGTTTTTCCTTGTCGCTACGATAATATACGAATCTGTTCTCTGGGTTACGATCCCGCGTTCTGGCGTTGAGCTCCGATGCGCCGAGCAGTCCTCCGCGCTCTGCGACGAGATATTTAGGCTGCAGCCTTGCAGCGCTCGAGTCGTCGCGGCGCACTTTTCCATCGCACTGACGGAAGCAGCGTCACAGGCAATCGAGCGCGATCCGGCCGTCTTGCAATCGGCGCGGCCGCAGGCAAGGTAACGTGCGTTCCGTCGTTGTTGGTCTGCATCGGTCCTCATCCGCCGGGGCGGATTCCTATGTGTCAGTTGGCGCCGCTCATCGTGCCGACGCCATGCGTTTCAATTTCCGTCGCGCCGCTCATCGATGCGCTCCCAGCAGACGCCGGTCCTTGGTGTGGACGCGTTGCGCGGCCGCGGTCTCGGTAGCAGTCGCATCGCCGACATAGAACGTGCCATCGCTCCACATAATGGAATGGACCGGCCGCGCTGCGACGGCGCGACGGCAATGCTGCAAGCGCAGCTAATCGCAAAAGGAGCACGCCATGTCTGACATCGCTCGGTATGCCGAAAGTGTCGCCACGATCGGTATGGATCTCGGCAAGAACAGCTTCCATCTCATCGGAATGGATGCGCGTGGAAAAGTGATCATGCGCGAGAAACTGATGCGTGGACGATTGGATCGGTATATGGCCAACCTCCCGCCGTGCCTGGTGGGTGTCGAAGCCTGTGCAGGCGCACACCACATTGGCCGTCGACTGGGAGCCTTCGGACATGACGTTCGGCTGATCCCGGGACAGTACGTCAAGCCCTTCCGGAAAGGGCAGAAGAACGACTACCGCGACGCCGAGGCCATCGCCGAGGCGGTGCAGCGGCCCACTATGCGCTTCGTTCCAATCAAGAGCGCCGAGCAGCTCGACCTTCAGGCCCTGCATCGGGTTCGCAGCAGGCTCGTTGGCCACCGCACCGCGGTCATCAACCAGCTTCGCGGTTTCCTCCTCGAGTGCGGGGTCATTGTACCGCAAGGGCCTGCGAGACTGCGCGAAATACTTCCATCGGTGCTGGCTCAGCGCACCGACGTGCTGTCGCCGCGCATGGTTCGTCTTGTCGAGGAATTGGCGCAGGACTGGCGCCGGCTCGACGATCGGGTTGATGCAGTGACTGGCGAAATCCAGACGCTCGCGCGCCAAGACGAAAGCTGCCAACGTCTGATGAGCGTTCCGGGGATCGGCCCTATGACCGCGAGCGCAATGGTCGCCACGATCGGCAATGGCGCAGCCTCGGCGCTGACCGTCGGAGATTTCGGGAGGCGCAGCATACTGTGTTGGATGCCGCACATGGCCCATGTCGAAAGGCAGCTGCTCGGCCGGGCCGAAATGCGTGTTCATCACCGGCATCATCGCCTTGAACGTCAACGCCCGCAGCGCGTAGCCGTACTCGATCATGACATTGGGATTCGGGATGAGCTTGCCAGCCTCTGTTTGCGCAACAAACGTCACGTCGGGAACGAAAACGTCGGCCGTGGCGATCTTGGCCAGGATCGTCTCGGTAACCGGCGGCGTTCCGACGACGCCCTCGGTATCGGCATCGATCATGACGTCGACCCCAGGCTCGGCGTCCGACGTAATCCGTCCTGCCGCTTCGTCCAAAGCTCCGCGTATGAAGTTCCTATTGATTTTCGTCGGCCGATCACTCTGCCAGGCGTAGAAGACGGTGATTTTGCGACGTGTCATTTCGCTCTCAATACGACGGTCAGCGCAAACGCACGCCGTCGATGAAGATGTTCCTGGTGATCCGGCTCCAGCCGGGGTTCATTCGCACGCCGCTGCGTGGTCGTGACTGCAGGAAGTCAGCAACGTCATCTAGGCTTGCCAGCTGGGTCGGGGTCACGTTCGAGCCAAAGCCGTGGCAAGCGAAGAGGCCGTCGGAACCACGTTCCACACGTCCTGTCACGATGCCTCCGACAACGCGCTCAATTTTAGCTACGGGCATCGCCTTTGTCTCCCTTGGCTTTGCCAGCCGGGCTTCCGATCATCTTTCGCAAGGCGGTCCGGTCTAAGCGCACCGAATTGCTATGTCGCTCGAAGTGCAGCAGTTCAATGCCGAGCACTGAGAGGGCCTGGACGATAGGTGCAGGGGGCGCCTCCGGTAGCACCATGATCTTCCGACACACTTGACCGCTGAGATGCTCGTAGAGCTGAAGCTGTCCGAGGGCTCGCTGAATGTCGGAAGCCGAGGCGTCGGCCTTGATCTCGAACAGAAGCGAATCCTTCGGCGTCTGCGCGAAGAGATCAGGACCATAGCGACCAAACCGGCTGTTCGCGTATTCTACGCCGAGAGCATCAAGCTCCTTTGCGAGCGCGTGCCAGATGTCCGCGTGCCTCCTCTCGGCCTTCCTAGCCGGCAGAGGAGGCAGGGAATATGCACCCTGACGCTCCGGACTCGATGACGCTTCAGCTGCGTTGATCCGTTCGAACATCCGCCGCGCAGCATCACCAAGCTGATAGTGGACCCGAACGCGGGCGCAAAGATCGACGAATTGGGCAAGATCAATCTGCACCTGGTCGCTCGATTGGTCGAGGTCGGTAACAGGGTGACAGGCTGCAACCGCACCGTCGGCGTAACGGACCTTCACCCGCCGTTTGGTAGCAACGCTGTCGAACATGTCCTCGGTTATACGAATGCCACGCGGATGGAGGCGCCCTTGGTGAAGCAGCCACCGGTGGCGGCGGTCGTCCCTCGCCAGAACGCCCTGTCGGTTCAGGTTCTTTCCGCTGCCGGGAGGATTTATCTCGACGAGCATATTCTGGCGGAGGCGCACGGGCTGCTGCCCGAAGACATTCCAGTACTTGTCGGGTGGCGTCCGCCGTCCGCTTTCCGAAAAATGACCCCAGATCCCGAGCCGCTCCTGCCAAATCGCGCCAGTCCCCAGCCCAGGGATTGTGCGGCCTCGAGCGGCGAACTTGCGCTCGAAAAGGTTCATGCTGGCGTGGATCGCGGCAGCCGCTTCGATGGCCTCAAGCATCGCATTTCTCTTTCACCGCCTGCCCCGCGAAAGCCGCCGGAAAAGCATCCTTGATGTCACCAAGACGCCAAGCAGACGGTGCCGCGAGGCTATGAAATTCCTCGAACTGCCATGCGGACGATACGGCTCGGGAGCCCAGCGACAACCGCCCACAGAGTTTGATTGATCGCAAGATGGTCTCCACGCAGTCTATCCCCTTGTTTATCGACTGGCAGTTGATCGGACCGCAGCAATACGATTCCAGTGATCAACTCGCTTCGATCACTGCATCGGAGGCCTGCATTCGATCGGAACGGAAATGGATTGGGCCTTTGCAGCCAAATCCTCCGGAGCTAGTTCTTGGTGAGCGGGTTCTGACGAGAATTGAACTCCACTTGCCTGGAGGAAGCTCTCAACAATCGAAGCCTTGACGGCGAAATTCACGTTCTGGGCGATGTCATCCGTGATCGAAGCAAGCTTTAGCGCATCGATCTTAGATACCACTATCCCAACAACGTTGCCGTTCCGGTCAACAAGGGGTCCTCCGCTGTTGCCGGGCTGAACCGGAGCCGAGATCTGGAAATATCGGGAGTCGTCGCCCAATCCCGCCATGGCCGTAACCGTGCCCCTGGTAAAGTTGCCGGAGCTTGCCAAAATGCCTCTGAGAGGGAAGCCGAACACGGCTATGTCCTCACCCAGTCTGACGCCTCCCCTCAATTGTGCGACAGCCGTGCCGGCGATGTTCACCTTCACTAAAGCCAGGTCATTGATTGGGTCCCTCGCCATAACCTTTCCAGGAGATCGTATCCCACCGATGGAAGTATCGACGTCGTCGCACCCTTTGACTACATGGGCGTTGGTGAGCAGCTGGTCGCCCGAAATAAAAAAACCGGTCCCCGATGTTCCGGTCGCCGTCGTTTCGCCCTGTGGCGGACGAGGCGTGCTCGGGGCACTAGCTGAAGCCGGCGCGGGGGCGTTCTCAACATATGCACGCGCGTACGCGGCTTCCTGGAGATGTTGCGATAAACCTTCAGGAAACGGAAGGACTCGCTGCTTGTCCAACGGACACTTGGCTATAGGCTCGTCGATCTCGCACTTGCTGACTCCAAAGTCCGTGTCACGCTGGTATGCTTGGAGCATTTTGTTCCATGCATCGACCCCTTCGTCTATCCTAACCTTGTCGGCTACCCAGGCAGCCAGAAAGCCGTTCTTGCTCCAGAGCGACGAATCCAGCTTCGCCATAAACTCAAGGCCCCGGGTGTCTTGAACCAATCGCGGCCGCGACCCGATTTCCAGCGAAACATCTCGAAGGCTCCCGCCAACCAACTTCTTGATGAGTATTGGCTGAAACGACTCTACATATGGCGCGAAGAGGTACAGGAACCCATTGTCGCCGTGAACGATTTCAGCGACCCCGTCGCCATCGACATCTTCAAAATCAGGACCTCCGGCGTCGAGCGTCTCCAAATCGACGACCGCCCAGTGGCCAGCCAAATCCGGCGTGACGGCCATCGTTTGTACGCAGCAGTGGGCTCCCCCGGTGTTTGCGTCGAACACCACATCGGGGAACTCATTGTCCTTGTTCAAATGGACGAGTTGGAGCGTAGAGGGATAGTCCGCGGCCGTCTCGAACGTATAGCTTAGGTCAAAGGCCTGCCTGCCGTCGATCTGGCCATTCAGATGCGCTGTCCATCCATCGTGATCCATCCTCCGCTGGGCTACCACCGTCAAACGGCCGGAGGTCACCACGGCCGAACGTTCACCCGTCAACGTGGTTTGGGCAAGAACCGCATCTCTCGGAGCCCAAACTATTTCGGTGATGAATTTTCCATCCGCAAGGAACGCGTCAACGGGGAGTTGCAGCCACGCCTGCTTCTTTCTGATCTCTTGGATCGTGCCCTTCTGCGGTTCAAGAACGACGGCGAACCATCCATTCCTTGTTCGAACCGCCCGCGCGTCACGACCGAAGTATCGCGCTATGCCGATTGCGTTGTTAATGTCTTGGGTGCTCGCTACCGCCACCCAATGCTCGCCCTTGGGCGCCTTGAAATCCTGAGCGGGGGCAATTGAAATCGTCGCCATCCAGAGCGCGATCAAAAGCGGAAGACAACATAGGCGGGTGTTCATTCTACGCAGCCCCTCAACACCTGCTCTTCAACCACCGGATATTAAACCTTCGAACCTACAAAAACTCAACTTGGAACGAGGAGCTTTCCCGCATAAGGTTATATGAATTCGGTGATCGACTGCTCAGGGCTGCCTATCTCCTACCCGTCCAGCTGTTTTTCGATTTCCTCATCGTCTGCCGTCTGAATTCCAGCCAGCCGATTGTTGCGAAAATAGTAGTCCTCCTTTGGGTTCTTTTTCCACGCGCCGGCGATTTCTTCCGCCGTGCGGTATGTTCCTTCCGGCATAATTTCCGCCTTGGTTGCCGTCAGCAAAACAAGGTCTAGTGACAGTGGCAAATGGTTTCTGTATTTCGGCCAAGGGATGTTGAGACGGCCGTTTTCAATCACAGGCCTATCACCGGCGGCAGTGCGGTCAGAATCAGAAAATGCAAACGCGCCGTAGCCTTTTTGCTCTCGCGTGATCTCAGCCCAATCTTCAAGCAGCTTGGTCCGAGCCGCTGCGTCCTTGTTGTCGAGGAAATCGGGCGACGTCAGAATTGCGACACAGCCCCAACTGGCGGAGATCATGCCATTGCCTTTCGGTTGCTCTGCTTTCCAGAGCTCCCTGGCCTCCCGCATTAGATCGTCGATGTCGTTGACAGCATTGCGACAGTGGATTGCTTTGCCGACCCCAAGGCGCGAGCCAAGCTCGGGTGAGAAAACCATCGTGTAGGTATTGCCACGACTCTCTGACAGCCGTCCGTACCGTATAGGGACGCGAACGTATTGCGTCGACCGCTTGTCTACTTTCAGGCGTGTCTTCCGCCAGTTCGAGCGAATCGGGTCTGGCGTTCCAACAAAAGCGCCGCCGTAAATAGTGCTCTCCCAATCGAGCGAACCGACGACGAGTACCCCGGTGCGTAGATTGAGCGGCATGGCTATTCCCCCGACGGACTTTGGTTCCACTTCACGTTCAGTCACATGGCAATAGCATTCTGGATTGCCTTGCGAGCGATGTCATACACACTCTTGCGGCCGTGACATCTTACATGAGACCAACCGTTTTCGATCGGGCCTTGGTAGAAGGCGAGACCTGATAGCAGGCAGTCAACCGGTCTGATCCGGCCCTCGGGCTCTTGTTTCAGCAGGATTTGCCAGAGGCCCCCACCGCTTGTCCCACCAATATTGTCCGGCATCGGCGAATTCGGTCCGTGGGGGATCGGAAAACTGAGGTAGTCATGATTTTTAATAGGAGGTGCCTCATTAACCCATCCAATCGGACAAAAGCCTGCAAACCGCTTTAGCTTTTTGAAGCCCAGCGCGGGCTCGAAGTCGCGTGTCAGTGCATCCTGAAGGCCGCAAAGGCACCACAGACCATCCCTCAGATCTGGTGGTCCGCTCGACATCCGCTCCCAATGCTTGTCCAAATTCGCAAACGACTTTTTTGCCGTAAGGCTGGATGGAAGGACAGCTGGAAGAATGACTGCCCCCAAGTCAGGTCCCTGCTCGTCTTCTCTCCCCCGAGCAATCTTTAGATATTGAAGGGCTTCAACCTCCACCGTGTGGGCACCCACATGCGGAGACATGATCAGTCCCAACTCGCCTGATCTGGGAAGCGCGTCGAGCACATGATGGGCCGTCAAGATTGCTCTGGTGCTCCCTACCTGGACAAGGGTGCCCGAGCCTCGAAGATAGGCATCCAACTGGTTCGATCTTCTACTCGCTTGAGCGAATCCGATCGAGAAGGCAGCTACGAGTTGCCCAATCTCGGAAGCGAGCGACTGGGACAAGTCACTGGGTACCAACTCGGCCACTTCGGATCTTCCTCGCCGGGCAAGACTATGAATGGTTTTGCCACGATCGCACGGCCCGGTCGCTTCATCAATCGAGGTCGCGTTCGGAACAGGGTGGCCGGCGATGCACCAGCCGCGCTGCGACAGGACCGGAGAGGTGAGCGAACATGTCCAGTTTCGGGCAATAGCAAGTTCGATCTCTACGACCGACACGAAGGCCCAACGCGGCTGTTCAAACACGGCACTTAGGAGTTCGTGCTCGCGCTATCAGGCGCAACGTGCCAGAAGGCGATGCCTTCAAAGCCATCTGAAAACCGAATCTAGTGTCCAACTTTGTCCATGAGCATCCAACAGTATCCGCTGGTGGAATTTCTCTCGGCATCGCTCAAAATTGCGGTATACGACAGATGCGTGGGGCGAGCTTTATCCCTATCGTAGGAGCTGATACTTGAGCGATCAAAACGAAGCCCAAACGGCCGATCTCGTCGGGCTGACTGCAGACATTGTCTCTGCCTATGTAAGCCAAAATCCACTACCCGTTGCTGGGTTGCCAGATCTCATCGCGTCGATCCATTCGTCACTGACAGGCCTTGGCCAGCCGAATGTGGCCGAGCTGCCGAAACAGGAGCCAGCCATCAATCCGAAACGGTCGGTAGCGCCGGACTACATCATCTGCCTCGAAGACGGGAAGAAATTCAAATCGCTAAAACGGCATCTCTCGGTACACTACGGACTCTCTCCGGACGAATATCGCGAGAAATGGGGATTGAAGCCGGATTACCCGATGGTTGCGCCGAATTACGCGGCTCAAAGATCAACGCTTGCGAAGGCGGCGGGGCTAGGACGCAAACCGCAGCCGGTCTCTGCTAAAAAAGTTTCTGCCAAGCGCAAGTCCAGGGCCTAGTAGAGACAATCTTCTGGAGCGTCCCACCTCGGGCGCTCTGGTTTTTCGACCAAAACGACCCTCCGGCGACGTGCCGGGGGTGCACCACCTTATACCAGGCGCTCTTCGACGTTTAAATTCTCGACTGAGCATCGCCGATAGTAGAAGAGTGCTTCCTCGATAGTGGGTCTCGCTGTGTAGCGCTCTCCCGCTACTATCGCTTTCAGCAGCGAATTCAAGCTGTCGGTGGTTTGGTCTCCTCGCAAAGCCGCCAGTTTCTTGTTGCGCCGTGTTGCAATCAGCTTCCGTTGATTTCCAACAATTTCCTGCCACTATCGGTTCGTCCGTACGATACGGGATGCGACATAGATGGCACTCGACTATCACTTTCAGACAATAGGCTTCATTCTGAAGGGCCTTCTTGATCACGGTCTTCGTAAGGTCGAGTATTCCGAGGAGAATTCTATGGAGGTTATGCTTTATCGCGAAGGTGATGAGAACGAGGTTCACGCGACCTTCAACGATGTGCTGCACTGGATAATCGACGAAGGCCTAATCCGAGCCGACAGCATTCAAACCGGTGACGTCTGCGACTATTTCGTTGGAGCGCAACTCACCTCAAAGGGTATCGCCGTGGTTCAAGCCAAGCCACCGGAGGGCTCGGATCTGGATCATTCATTCAAGAAAACAATCCAGGAACCACCAAAAGGCGGATTAGGCGCCGACGTGTACGGAAAAATTGGGTCATTCGTCGGCGGCATTTTGGGTGGCTTTGGTCAATCATTTGCTTGAAGAAGTTGCAGTCTAGACAAGCAAAATGTGGGGACATTGGAAACAGGGCAGTTGATATTACGTCGCGGAACGGGCGTAGTGAAAGAGTTGCTACTCTATGGGGGATAAGGTCGATGGCCAAGAAAGCAAATGAGACTACGAGCAAAAAGGTTGCCTCAATGGCGTCCAAATTGCTTCGCTCCAAGAGCTCGTCCAAGGCGGTGAAGTCAGTTGCAGCCTCTGCATTGACTCAGAAGGTCAAAAAGAAAAAGTAGGCATAACGTCTGGCAGTGTTGCGGCTCATCGCTGCCTTGGCGATAGCCGGCATTTTGATGCCGGCACATCCGACGTCGATCATCAGGCGCCCGGATTCTTCAACCAATATTCCTTGGTCGACCATCCCAGTCGGGGGCTGCTGCAAAACCTGTTCGGTGGGCAAGGCATGCGGTGACAGCTGCATCTCGAGGGAAAAGCGTTGTCACAAGGCGCCAGGTTGCGCCTGCGATGGATAGGGGGCGGAAATGTTAAAATGGGGATTGGTGCTACTCGGAGCGGTTTGGTGGACGGCCGCCGGCGCGCAGCAAACCTTCGGCGGTTACGATTGCACGGAAGACTGCTCCGGCCACAAGGCTGGCTACGATTGGGCCCAGCAGAATGGTGTGAGCGACAGGTCGGACTGTTCCGGCAACAGCCAATCGTTTGTTGAGGGGCGCGAAGCCTATGTCGAGGATCCCAACCGTGGATCCGACGAGGACGATGACGGCAATGACATCGATAACTGAGCCATGAGTTCCATTGCGGGTCACCTGATCGCCGTGGGCTTGATGACGTTCATCGTGTCGACGATCGGTTTGTCGTCATTCGTCGGAGTCGCCGTTTGCTCTGACGGGTGGCATTCAATGTCGATCGGGAATCGCAGCGCTTGCTCCCTGGCATGGGGGGCGTGGGCGGATTGGGTCATGGCAGCAGAGACGGAGAGCTCTTTCCGATGTATGGCCCGACCGACCAGCAAAGCGAAGAGCGGGCAAACCGGATCAAAGCACGTTGGCGTTATCGCTTGGAGCGGGGATGCCGATCCGGCGCTCGGAGACTTGGTCCGCCACACACCCGATATGTCAGCGGCAATGTGCCTGACATGGGGTGTGAGTAAAGCCTCGATGTGCGGACGCCACACCAGTTATCTGCCTTGGTCGGAAAGCGGACAGTAATGATTGAGGATGTCATCGTGCCTAGCGTTGGTAGCCGCCGCGGCCGGTCAGTTCTGGCAGAAAATGGCATGCGGTGAGAGATGAGCGAGGAGTTGGAGCCCAAAAACTCAGTCGTCCCAAGCGCTCTGGCCGTTCATCTTGACGCGCTGGCTCGTAACTTCAGAAACTGGGCATCGCGCAGATTTCCCTCGCTGATCGATTCCTCGAATATTAAACGCAGCCGGGAGTATTACCGGCAGAGGGATCTAGAGCTGATTCCGGCCAGTATCCCTGCTGCAACTCAACACGTAGCGCTCAAGAGGGTTTTCGCCGCAGAATTCTACACGCCTGCACATGCGGAACGTCTCTTCCAAGCGTTTGAGAAGCTGGGTTGGCATTCAGCGGCGACCTCTAGCTTCCACCGGAACAGCGCCGAATGGGTAGCGCGCTCTCGGCGAGCCTCAGAGGGCGGAGGCTGGATCAATCTTGGTGCGATCGTGCGGCCGGGAAGCCATCAGCGTTTCAGGGACGCTGCAGAGGTCGAACTCCCGAATGGGTTCGAGGACGCACATGCCGAACTTTTCTCCATCAGTTCATCGCTTAGCTGTATTGTCGTTACTTTCAATGCGGCTAGAGAAGTCGAGGACCGCTACGAGCAGATTGCCGGGGCATCTCTGGGCACCGAGCTACCCAGGACGAAACGTGGCTATTCGATAATTGATCCTAAGAGCCGCAAGCGCCGGGCGATCGCAGAGGCTCGCGACGGCTTTCGTCGCGACATCCTCAGTTGGTTCAAGGCTAACGTGCCGGGTGCCTTCGCAGCCAGCGGAAACTTGGAGCTTCTTCCGACCTGCGAATTACTATTCCTCGATGGGATTCGAACGCAAGAGGATCCGGCGAGCCGAAATCTCTGGCTCGATTATCTCGGTCTGGACTACGGAGGCGAAAACTGGGCCAGCACCAGTCTGCCTGGCTTGAGGTTCAGCCATCCAGTCTCCCATGTCGATAGCCAGAAAGGGCACGCGGTACTTTCCGTGGAACGGCACGACCTCCGGGCCATCGACAATACCATGTACGGCGGTGATGACGATCGCGCCTACCTGAACATGCTCTCCGTAGACCTGCCGGGCTGGGTCTGCCAGTGGGCGATCCCCGCTCTTTTGCGGCTTTACCGAGAGGAATTGAACGTTGTTCGCGACAGCCGATCCTTCACGGGACAGTCTGAGAATGCTACGAGCGTGTTGAAGCGGCTTCGAAGGGTCACATCCAATAGCATAGACATCTCTCTCTTGGCCGCAGAATTGCCGGGTGCCCTCCAATTTCCTATCTCGGATGGCTGGGACTTCTTCCTAGAGGCGGAAAAGAAGGAAGCGATCAGCCTGGGCTCCGCGTTGAATCGAAGGTCGACCGACCTGGTTGATCAACTCGCAATCTCCGACCGAGCGATCCGGGATCTCCTGCTTCAGCAGGGAAACCTCGTGAACGCGTTGGAGGCCATCCAAACGCAACGCACAATGTCTAGATTGACCGTTGTCATGACCGTTTTGACCATTGCAATTTTGATTTTAACGGCGGTAATGGCTGTCCCAATTCTGCTCCCCCAAGCTCCCGAACAACCCGCAAAGAACGCAGAGCACGGCGCTCAATAGTTTTTTGCCGTGTAGGTATGCGGTCACCCTACGACGCATGGCGCACGAATCTTGGTTCTGAGAGCTGCCTGCCGGGTAACGACCAATTTGAAACGTGCAACACGTTGCTGGGTGGGGTGCTGGCGCCGCCGACAGGTCCCAGGTCTTTAAAGCGCAAAAAGCCGCCCCGGTTAGACCGGGACGGCCAGTGATTTATGATAAAATTGGTTGCGGGGACAGGATTTGAACCAACTGGCCTCGATTGCGAAGTCGCTTCAACAGACGAACTTAGTTGCGGCGCGGTATTGGTGGTACCGCTCTCTCGCTACCATTCGTTAATAATATCAATAAGTTAAGTGGGCAATCGTTACCGCCAACCACACTGTGCAATCCTGGGGTTGCCGAACCAGTACTTGCCCTTGGACTGCAGCTCCGATCGCAACAGCGAATTCCCTACCGCTATGGCCTCCGAAGCCCGGCCAACGGTCGAGCTTCAGTGGCTTCGGGGTCTTTTGTACACCCGATCAGAACAAGGACACCTATGACCGGTATCGCCAAAATAAGGAATTCAAATTACGCGCTGCAACTATTGCGCGCCAATTGTCATGGTGTATATTCCAAAAAAAGCACTGTGGAACACACCACGGGTGATGTGATGCGGTAAAGTACAATATCCGACAGGTCTAGTTCAGCCGTCGGCAGGCCGTACGCAGCAGGTGAGCAGGATGATATTCCATTACAATATACTGTTTCGAATCATTTATTGGATAATCGGATCGATCGTGATTCTATGGCTGCTATTCTTTTTTGTGCATCTTTTCGTACCTACCCAGAGACTGAACGACGTTTCGACTCTGGCTGCCGACATCTCAGATCATCTATTCGGTGAAGTCCAAGCGCAGAAGCGGGATTATCCGCGCGGGCAGTCATTGGACGCAGTGCAAATCTGGATTGACGCATGTTATCCACCCGGCGTGGCTGAACGAACTAATGCCGAAAAAAATCTCAACTCACAAGAGATTATAGTTTACAGAAATCTTGGCAATCTGGTTTTTCGCATGGGAGACGATCAGTCTACTGCAAGTAAGGTTATCGAAGCGGTACAGAGTAACGGAAATATATTATCCATCGCGTTAATCGGCCTCGGAATGCTGACGACGATCTTCTCAGCTATCAATTCTTCCGAGATTGGCACTGGGAGCGGCAATGTCGCCATAACAGTTAAAATATTGGCCATCGTGTTTCCTGCATTGGTAACAGCGGTTGCATCCCTCAACTCGATTTACGCGAATTCAGAAATCGCAGCCCGCAAAGCCCGGATGAACTCGTCGATGATTGGGCTTGCGACAGATATGAGTACGGGCCTTCTAGGCAAGCCGTGCATTGGTGTGGAGAACAAGGTCGAAGACGTCGTAAAACTCGCGAAGGACTGGAACCAAAAATATTCGGACATTTTAAGCTCCAGCCTCGTGTCATTGGGAACTGGGCAAGGTCCGTCCGCTCCGCAAAAAAAGTAGGACATGGCCTGTGGTTCGCGTGGAGAGGTATTAATCCAGCCCATATACTTACGCCGCATAGGGTTGCGTTTTCGTCAGCAGCATAACTAGGGGGAAGAAACTTGAGAGGTGTTGCACTAGAGCATAATCTGACCTGATGGAATCGCGAGGGATTCCCATCGGCGAGAATATCTGATTCATCATGTCTGCTGGATATGGAGGCCAGCAGGCATGGTTAGAGCCATATCGGAGGATTTGCGCTCGCGAGTGATCGCGGCGGTTGAGGGTGGCCTGTCGCGGCGGGCCGCGGCGGATCGTTTCGGTGTTGCGGTGGCAAGCGCGGTGCGCTGGGTCCGCGAATGGCGAGAGAGCGGCGCGACGCGGGCAAAGCCCCAAGGCGGAGACAAGCGCTCGCGGCGGATCGAAGCCTATCGGGATACGATCCTGGCGGCGATCGAAGGTCAGGACGACATCACGCTGGTCGAGTTGGCTGAATTTCTCAGGGCGGAGCATGCGGTCGTGTTCGCGCCGAGCACGATCTGGCGCTTTCTCGACCGTCACTCGATGACCTTCAAAAAAAACAGCGCACGCCAGCGAGCAGGATCGGCCCGACGTGCTCGCGCGGCGACGCGCCTGGTTCAAGGCCCAGCCTGATCTCGATTCCGAACGGTTGGTCTTTATCGACGAGACCGGCGCGTCGACGAAGATGGCTCGCCTGCGTGGACGGGCAAAGCGGGGCATGCGGTGCCGGTCTCCGATCCCGCACGGGCACTGGAAAACGACCACTTTTACAGGCGCATTGCGCCTGACGGGCATGACTGCGCCGATGGTCCTCGACGGACCGATGACGGGTGAATGGTTCGCCGCTTATGCCGAGCAGGTACTGGCGCCTACGCTTCGAGTTGGTGACATCGTCATCCTCGACAACCTGCCCGCCCACAAAGTCACCGCCGCCCGCCAAGCGATCGAAGCGGCCGGCGCGCGAATGCTCTTCCTGCCACCTTACAGCCCCGACTTTAACCCGATCGAAAATGCCTTCTCGAAGCTGAAGTCGATCCTCAGGAAAGCCGCCGCCCGCAACATCCCCGAGCTCTGGGACACTATCCGCGACGCGCTGCCCCGCTTCACCGCCGAGGAATGCACAAACTACTTCAGCGCCGCAGGTTACGAGCCAGAGTGATCAGATTCTGCTCTAATTAAGGACCCGACTCTATCGGCCGGCAAGCAACCGTAGTACTGCCCCAAGATGCCCAAAACGAGCTACTCGCGCGGAGCCGGCGAAGACATCCGCAACAACCGTGAAGCCACCGGTGAAGAAACAGCGTAGGGCACCTGTTAAAGCGTAGTTTTCCGCACCGGACGAAGGATGGATGGGAACTAGAAAGGCAACTATCGTCCTAGGAATTTATCGCAACCAAGCGTGTCTTAAGGATGAGCTGGTCATGCTCATGTTGAGCGGAAACCACTAGCAGACGATTTCTAAAATAGCGCTGTATTGGCGGTAGCCCTCTCCCGCTACCAAAACTTTCGATAGCAAAATCAGGCGGTTGACGGTTGGCTCAAAAAGCCAAGCCGTCTATCTCTTGTTGCGCCCTGTTGCAATTAGCTTCTGTTGATTTCCAACGAGTTCCTGCGACTATCGGCAGGTCCACGCGACATGGATTGCAACATGCAAGGGGAAAATGATGAGGAGTGCGCCGCTATCTCTTTCGGGTTGTTTTGGCGCTCATCGTGTCGTGGTCGCGTTGATGGGCAGTCTTCTCCTCAGCAGTCCGGCAAGCTCGGCGAATGAAGGTGCCCGAGACCAATGCGCCGCAGCGGCTTTCTTTGCCAACTGCATAATGCGCGGAAGGCAGTCAGGCGCGTCGCTTGAGGACGTTCGAAGCTACGCCGACAAGGAACTTGCTCGGTTCGGTGCGCCACCAGCAGCCAAAGCCTACTATCGGAGCATTGTTAGCGAGGCCTTTAGGCATCCTCGCTACTCTAAGAAGGCCGCACAATCCGAGGCGATGAAAGAATTCAGCGACTTTGTCTTCGCCGATTGCATCAAGCTGCTGGGTCGCTAGGTGCTCTCAAGCCCGGCCTTCGTGAGACAACTTGGCACCCGCTCGACTCGCGCCGCATGTGGTGCTTTGATTGCCTCTCCTTGGGGAGGGGCAAATCATGTTTCGGATCATCGCCGCGGTGGCGATCGCCGGCATTTTGATGCCGGCCGATCCGGCGTCGATCATCAGGCGGCCGGATCCTTCGGATATTCCTTGGTCGACGATCCCGGTCTGGTGCTGCAAGACGTGCTCGGCAGGCAAGGCATGCGGCGATAGCTGCATCTCGAGGGAAAAGCGTTGCCACAAGGCGCCAGGCTGTGCCTGTGATGTATAGGGGGCGGCAATGGCGAAATGGGTCTTGGTGCTGATCGGCATGGTTTGGTCGACGACCGCTGACGCGCAGCAGACTTTCGGTGGCTACGACTGCACCGAAGACTGCTCCGGGCACAAGGCCGGCTACGATTGGGCGCAGCAGAACAGCGTGAGCGATACGTCTGACTGTTCCGGCAACAGCCAATCGTTCGTGGAGGGCTGCGACGCCTATGTCGAAGATCCCAACCGTGGATCCGATGAAGACGATGACGGCAACGAGATCGAC
>NZ_VFTM01000044.1:0-44799 GCF_006439555.1 Mesorhizobium sp. B3-1-6
TCCAAAACCCCTTCGGGCCAAAAGTGTTACCCATGTCTCCGGTATAAACCGTAACCCATGTGTCCGGAACGGACCGAGCTATCCGTGGTGCTGATGAAGGGACTCGAACCCCCGACCTCCGGACCCAAATCCGGCGCTCTCCCTCTGAGCTACATCCGCGATCCCAATCCCCGAAACGGCGCCGTACACAGCGCGGCAAAGCCGGCTGCGCGGGCGGAGACGAAAGCTCCAACCGTTGTGCTCGCTTCGGTTTTCGTGACCGGGAGCGCGCCTATAGACCCTGCGACGGGTTGTCGCAAGCGGCATTGTCGCGGCGGATGTGCGGCTTCTTCCGGATGTGGCATTTCGGCCACGGTAGCGAGCCGCGCGGGCCGACGCCCTCAGAAGGTGACGCGGCCGAGCACCTTGAGGGCGTCGCCTTCCGGCACCACAACCACGGCTTCGCCCTCGCGCGGCGCTACGCCGGTGAGCGCCTCGATGTTTTCCACGTGCGTGACCAGCACCAGATTGTCGGAGCCGGAATAGCCGCGGATTTCCTTCATAACCGCTTCCATTTGCGCGGCCTTTTCGGCCGGGTCGGTTTTCAGCAGGTCGAGCGGCGCGAAGGGCTGCGGCTCGGATTCGAAAGCGATGCGGGCAGTGTCGAGGCAGCGGCAGTAGCGGCTCGAGAGCACGTGATCGATCGGAGCCGCGCGGGCCGCGAACAGCGCGCCGATGCGGCTTGCCTGCTGCTTGCCGCGCTCCGACAGGTTGAGCTGCGTGGCGCAATTGCCGATGTCGAAATTGGCCGGGTCGGCAGCTCCGGTGACGAAGGCATGGCGAAGCAGCACGACATGGCCGCCGTCGCGCAGCAGCGCCCAGCCGGCGTCCGTCGCGTGGGCAAGGCTCGGAGCGGCCAGGAGAAAAAGCGCCAGAACAATTCGCAGCATCGGAAGTCCTTTGGCGGCCCGGCGGGGGCCAAGACCGTGATCGGCATATAGGGATCGCAAAGCCGGCCGGAAAACAAGCAGAGGCCCTGGAGATAGGCGCGCGGCGCCAATTGCATGGCGAACAGGGCTCGCCTATCACGGGAAAAATGTCTCCGCCCAGAAAATGACTCCGCTCACCGAAACCGTCCTCTTCGTCTTCAGCCTTGTTGCGCTCGGCTATCTGGCCGGGCTCACCGGCTATCTGAGGCCGGCGAGCGGGGAGGGCATTTCCGAATTCGCCGTCAACGTGGCGATGCCGTTGCTGCTCTTCCAGACCATGGTGAAATCGGATTTCCGTGGCGTCGCGCCCTGGTCGCTGTGGGGCGCCTATTTCGCGGCCGCCGCCGTCACCTGGGCCGCGGGCCATCTGGTGGTGACGCGCGTCTTCGGCCGGGACGCCCGGGCGGGCATCGTCGGCGGCGTGTCCTCGGCCTATTCCAATGTCGTGCTGCTCGGCGCGCCCTTCGTCCTCGGCATATTCGGCGCCAGCGGCTTCGAGGTGCTGTCGCTGCTGGTCTCGGTCCACCTGCCGATCATGATGATGGCCTCTATCGTGCTGTTCGAGATGTTCGGGCGCGGCAGCGGCGAGACGGTGCATCCGTTGCGCGTCGTCAAAAGCTTCCTCCGGCGGCTGTTCATCAATCCGCTTATCATCGGCATCCTGGCGGGGCTCGCCTGGCGCCTCACCGGCGCACCGATGCCGGACTTGGTCGAGCGGCTGGTCGACACGCTCGCCGGCACGGCCGGTCCGGTGGCGCTGTTCGCCATGGGGCTCAGCCTGCGCCGCTTCGGCATCTCCGGCAACCTCCGGCCGGCGCTGGCGCTGTCTGGCCTTAAACTGTTCCTGATGCCGGCGCTGGTGCTGGCGTTCGTGTGGCTGCTCGGACTGCCGCCACTGACTGCCAAGGTCGCCGTGGTGGTTGCAGCACTCCCTTCGGGAATCAATTCCTACCTGATCGCCGTGCAGTTCAACACCGGCCAGGCGCTGGCCTCGAACCAGATGACGCTTGCCACCGCAAGCGCGGTAGTGACCACGTCGTTCTGGTTGACGGTGGTGATCCACGTCTTCGGATAAGGGATGTCGTTATTCAGGTGAGGCCGGCCTGCAAATGGCAATTCCCTGCGCTTCCGGTGCTCACGTACTTCAAATACGCTCCGCTCCGGTTCTCGAAAATCGCCATTTTCGGCTCGGCCTGACCTGAATCTCAACATCCCTGCCAGCAATTGAGGCGCTCGCCTTTGCTGGCCCAACCCCTATATGCCATCTTGTGATTGCTTGCCCGCCTTTCCCTAGGTAAGAGCAATGCGCCTGCGTGCGGCTAGCGAGCACGCTTCAACGGATATCCAGAAAAACGGCCGATCAGCGCGCCGAACGGAGGCCAGACCATGCTTCAGAAAACCAGTCATTTCATGCGCCAGGCCAATCTCATCAATGGTGAATGGGTGCAGGCCGACAGCGGCCAGACCATCGACGTCAACAATCCGGCGACGGGCCTCAAGATCGGCACCGTGCCGAAGGCGGGCAAGGCGGAGACCCGCCGCGCCATCGAGGCGGCCGAGGAGGCCTTCAAGAGCTGGCGCAAGACCACCGCGCTCGAGCGCTCGAAGCTCCTGCGCAAGCTGCATGACGCGATGATGGACAATCAGGACGTGCTGGCCGAATTGCTGACCATCGAGCAGGGCAAGTCGCTCGCCGAATCCAAGGGCGAGATCGGCTCGGCCGCAGCCTACATCCTGTGGTTCGCCGAGGAAGGCCGCCGGGTCTATGGCGACATCGTGCCGTCGCCATGGGGCGACCGCCGCATCCTGGTGACCAAGGAGCCGGTCGGCGTCATCGCCGCCATCACGCCGTGGAACTTCCCGTCCTCGATGCTCGCCCGCAAGATCGGCCCGGCTTTGGCCGCCGGCTGCACGGCGGTGGTCAAGCCCGCCTCGCAGACGCCTTATTCGGGCCTCGCCTGGGGCGCGCTGGTCGAGGAAGTCGGCTTCCCGAAAGGCGTCGTCAATGTCGTGACAGGTTCGGCTGGCGAGATCGGCGACGAAATCTGCGCCAATCCGCTGGTCAAGAAGATCACCTTCACCGGCTCGACCGAGGTCGGCAAGATCCTCATCCAGAAGTCGGCAACGACGGTCAAGAAAGTGTCGATGGAGCTCGGCGGCAACGCGCCGTTCCTGGTCTTCGACGATGCTGATGTCGACCGCGCGGTGGCCGGCGCCATCACCGCCAAGTACCGCAACTCCGGCCAGACCTGCGTTTGCACCAACCGCTTCCTCGTGCAGGCCGGCATCTACGACAAGTTCGTCGAGAAGCTCGCCGCCGCCAGCAACAACCTCAAGGTCGGCTCGGGCCTCGAGGAAGGCGTGCAGCAGGGGCCGCTGATCGACGAGAAGGCGGTCGAGAAGGTCGAGGAGTTCATCGCCGACGCAACCTCGAAGGGCGGCAAGGTCGTCGCCGGCGGCAAGCGCCATGCGCTGGGCGGCTCCTTCTTCCAGCCGACGGTCATTGCCGACGCGACGCCGAAGATGCGCTTCATGAAGGAAGAGATCTTCGGGCCGATCGCGCCCGTGTTCAAGTTCGAGACCGAGGAAGAGGCGGTCGCCTTGGCCAACGACACCGAGTTCGGCCTCGCCGCCTATTTCTACACTGGCGATCTCGGTCGCGCTTTCCGGGTAATGGAAGGCCTGAAATACGGCATGGTCGGCGTCAATGAAGGCCTGATCACCACACCCGAGGCGCCGTTCGGCGGCGTCAAGGAATCCGGTCTCGGCCGTGAAGGCGGGCATCAGGGCATCGAGGACTATCTCGATACCAAATATGCCTGTTTTGGCGGCCTCGGACTCTGATATCGATCCCTGGGACAGGGCAGGCGTTTGGCCTGCCCTTGCCGGATGATGCGCCGTCGGCCTAAATCCACGGATCAGGAAATGACATTTCGGGCATGGCGATGAAAGACGGCGAGGTCTTCGGCACGACGCAAGCGGGCGAGGCTGTGCGCCGCTTCACCATTCGCGGCGGCGGCATCACCGCCAACATCATCGGGCTTGGCGCCATCGTCCAGGATCTCAGGCTCAGCGGCCACGATGCGCCGCTGGTGCTCGGCTACGACCGTTTCGAACCCTACGAGAGCGACCGCGCCTTCTTCGGGGCGGTGGTCGGACGCTTCGCCAACCGTATTGGCGGCGGCCGCTTCACCATCGCCGGCAACCGCTATCAGACCGAGCAGAATTTTCTCGGCAAGCACACGCTGCATGGCGGCTCGGAAGGCTTTTTCCACCGGCCATGGACTGTCTCGCTGCACGGCCGCGATTTCGTGACGCTGACATTGCACGATCCGGACGGCGCCATGGGATTCCCGGGCGCGCTCGACGTCACCTGCACCTACCGGCTGAAGATCCCCGGCACGCTCAGCATGGAACTGACCGCGACCTGCGAGGAGCCGACGCTCTGCAACCTCGCGCAGCACTCCTATTTCAATCTCGACGATGGCGGGGCGGGCGACATCCTCGACCATCGGTTGATGCTCAACGCCGGCGCCTACACGCCCGTCGATGACGAGATGATCCCGACCGGCGTGGTGAAGCCGGTCGACGGCACGCCTTTCGATTTCCGGCAGGCGCGGGCGCTGCGCATGGAAATGGAGGGCGAGCAGCTTCGCTATGACCTGAATTACTGCCTGGCCTCCAGCCGCGGGCCGCTACACCAGGCTGCCTGGGTGCAAGGCGCCAATTCCGGCGTCGAGATGGAAGTGTGGACCACCGAACCGGGAGTGCAGCTCTATAGCGGTCAGTTCGTCGCGCCGACATCGCCGGGGCTCGACGGCCGCCGTTACAGGGCGTTTTCGGGCCTCTGCCTCGAAGCGCAGACCTGGCCTGACGCGCCGAACCGGCCCTATTTCCCGCAGGCGACGCTGTGGCCGGGACAGATCTATCATCAGGTGACGGAATATCGGTTCCGGCTGCCTTAAAGTTCTAGGATATTGAAGTGATGCCCGCCTAAGCTTCGACGGCGCTTAACTGTCGAAGGCTGCCCTCAACGTATCGAACGGGGCAAGCGCGCCGCGAACCTGCACGACCGCGGCGGCGACTTTATGCGCGCGGCGAGCGGCGGCGTCGGGCGCATGGCCGGCAAGCCGCGCAGCGAGATAGCCGCCATTGAAGGAATCACCAGCGCCGGTGGTGTCGACGGGGGCGGCCACATGCACCGCGTCGACAGTTTGTAAAACGCCGTTCAGCGCAATCAGGGCCGGCTGCTCGCCATTCTTGACCACGACCTCGCCGGTCAGTTTGGCAAGGCGCTCCGCCGTCGCCCGCGGCGTCGGATCCCCGAACAGCATCTGCTCGTCAGGAAAAGTCGGCAGCGCGATGTCTGCCACGGCAAGCGCCTCCAGGATCGCGGCCTGCGCCGCCTCGCGGCTGGGCCACAGACGCGGCCGGTAGTTCGGGTCGAAAGCGACGAGCGAACCGGCGGCCCGGGCCGCAACTATGGCCGTCAGCAAAGTTTTCCGCGCGGCCTCGTCCAGAATTGCCAGGGTGATTCCGGAAAGATAGACAAGAGCCTGGTTTTCAAGGCTTTTCACGAGTGCTGCCGGATCGGAGGCAAGCTGGCGCGCGGCAGCGTCGCTTCGCCAGTAGGTGAAGGCGCGCTCGGCCCCGGTGAGCGTTATGGCGTAAAGGCCGGGGCGCGCGCCGGCAATGACCGGACTGTTGCCGACGCCTATGCCGTTCTCTGCAAGGAAGGCGATCTGGTCGCGCGAGAAGGGGTCGTCGCCGAAGGCCGACACGTAGGTCGCGGGCCGATCCGGGCTCAAGGCGTGCAACGCCCAGAGCGTGTTGAAAGTATCGCCGGCAAAACCCATGCGCCAGTTCGGGCCGGCCTGGCCCGACAGTTCCAGCATGCATTCGCCGATCGACGCGATACCCTTGTCCATGCGGGCTTGTCCCTTCCTAAGATATTGTTGCTGTAGCTTTTTGCGGCCGGCAGCGCCATGCTTGGCTAGCGGCGAATTTTGCGCCAGAAGCGATTTCCCACAGGCAGGGCGGGACGCCACAAGCGAACCGCGACGTTAACAGCCGAAGAGGAACGGGTTTGGCATCGATATGGCGTTACATTCTTGCGGGTCTCGGCCTGGCCGCTCTGCTGGTCGGCATCGTGGCCGCGGTCTATCTGATGCTGCCGCAATCGGCGTCCGGCCCGGACATTTCACGCTCCAAGAAGACGGCGAACGGCCTGTTCGTCGCGAGCTTCGAGCCGGAGCGCGGCGTGATCCGGCAGGGCGAGCTGCAGTCCTGGCTGCTGACGCTGAAGACCGCCGCCGGCGCGCCGGTGGAGGGGGCAGCCATCACCGTCTCCGGCGGGATGCCGCAGCACGACCACGGCCTGCCGACCAGTCCGCAGGCGACCGATTACCTCGGCGACGGACGCTACCGCATCGACGGCGTGAAGTTCACGATGAGCGGCTGGTGGCAGCTGCACTTCGGTATTTCGGCGGCGGCCGGGTCCGATTCCGTCGTCTTCAACGTCGTGTTGTGAGCTGGCGATGAGACGGTTGACCAGCGTTGCAGGTCTGCTCGCATTGGCGACGCTTTTGCTCCTCGGCGGTTGCGGCAAGCCGCAGTTCAGCGATGCGGAGAAGAAGACCATCGCCTCACTGGCGTTGAACACCTTGCCCTCGCTCAAACCCGACACCACGAACCAGTATGCGGATGTGCCGGCGGCCGCCGCGCTTGGCTCGACGCTGTTCTTCGATGTCGACATGAGCCGCGACGGGACGGTGTCCTGCTCGACCTGCCACAAGATCGACCGCCAGTTCCAGGACGACCTGCCGCAGGCGGTCGGCGTCAGCCGCACCAACCGCCGCACCATGCCGCTGGCAGGCGTGGCGCGCGATCCCTGGTTCTTCTGGGACGGCAGGCGCGACAGCCTGTGGGCGCAGGCGCTGACGCCGCTGGAAAATCCGCTGGAGCAGGCGGGAAACCGCGCCGCCTTCGCGCATTACATCAAGAAGCGGTTCGGCGAGCGCTATGAACGCATCTTCGGGCCGCTGCCGGACCTTTCGACCGTGCCGGCCAACGCCAGCCCGCTCGGCACGGATGCCGAGAAGGCGGCGTGGAACGCCATGTCCGCCGGCCAGCAAGACGACGTCAACCGCGTCTATGCCAATATCGGCAAGGCGATCGCCGCCTTCGAACGCTCGATCGAGCCTCGGCAAACGCGCTTCGACCGCTTCGCCATCGATCTGGCCACCGGGGCAGCGCCGCAAGGCGACGCCGCGTTCTCGCCGGAGGAGATTCTCGGGCTGAAGCTGTTCATCGGCAAGGCCAACTGCGTGACCTGTCACAATGGCCCGCGCTTCACCGACAATTCCTTCCACAACACCGGCGTGCCGCCGGTCGAAGGGCTGCCGCCGGACCGCGGGCGCGTCGATGCGGTGGCGCAGGTCGAGGCCGACCCGTTCAACTGCCTCGGCAAATTCCGCGACGGCGACGAAAGCGCCTGCCGCGAGCTGCGCTTCATGGTCAAGGACGGTCCGCAGATCATGCGCGCCTACAAGACGCCGTCGCTCAGGGGCGCCGCAAGCCGGCCGCCCTACATGCATGCCGGCCAGTTCTCGACACTCGACGAGGTGGTTGCGCATTATTCGAAAGCGCCGCTTGCCGTCGAAGGCGTTTCCGAAGTGCACTCGCTCGACCTTTCCGAGCGCGAGCGGGCGGCGCTGGTGGCTTTCCTGAAAACGCTGTCGGATTAGCGATCCTTCACCGTCTCCATCGCCACGAAGGTCGAGGTCTGGGCGACATGGGGCAGGGCCGAGATGCGCTCGCCGAGCACCCGCCGATAGGCGGCGATGTCGGTGGTGCGGACCTTCAAGAGATAATCGAAGCTCGACGCCATCATGTGGCACTGCTCGATCTCCGCCACGCCCTGCACCGCGCGGTTGAACGCGTCCAATGCCGCCGAGCGTGTGTCCGACAGTTTCACCTGGACGAAGGCGACATGGCCTTCGCCCATGCGCTCGCGGTCGATGACTGCGCGGTAGCCTCTGATATAGCCATCCTTTTCCAGCCGCTTCACGCGCGCCTGAACCGGTGTCTTCGACAGGCCGACCTTGCTTGCGAGTTCCGACATGGAAAGCCGGCCGTCGCGCCCAAGCGCGGCCAGGATGTTGCGATCGATGCGGTCCAATTGGTCTTCAATCATCGATATTGCAGTCAACACGATTGAAAGGATACCCATATGATAGATCGAATGGGCTGCTTTGTCGATTTCTTTGGACCGACTGAAATTCGCAGCTGTGCTAGCTTGCGCCATTCGGTCCGGCGACCGCCAGACCGCTCGCTCACGCTCGCTTTCATGGACCCGACATGCCGCTCGACGCCATCCGCCAGCAGATCCGCGCCAATTATTTGCCCGACGAAGACGAGGCGGTGAAGCGCCTGTCAGCGACGGCGGGGCTTTCGGCGGAGGAGCGCAAGGCGATCTCGGCCCGCGCGGCCGAACTGGTGCGCGCGGTGCGCGGCTCGACCGACCCCAGGCTGATGGAGGTCTTCCTCTCGGCCTACGGCCTGTCGACCAAGGAAGGCGTGGCGCTGATGTGCCTGGCCGAAGCGTTGCTGCGCGTGCCCGACACCGAGACGATGGACGACCTCATCGCCGACAAGATCGCGCCGCATGACTGGTCGGCGCATTCTGGCGGCTCGAGCTCCATCTTCGTCAACGCCTCGACCTGGGCGCTGATGCTGACCGGCCGCGTGCTCGACGAAGGCGAGGGCGGCATCGAAGGCACGCTGCGCGCCATGGTGCGCCGGCTGGGCGAGCCGGTGATCCGCAAGGCGGTGGCCGCCGCCATGCGCGAGATGGGCGAGCAGTTCGTGCTTGGACGCACCATCGCCGAGGCGATCAAGCGCGGCCGGCCGATGACGCAGAAGGGCTATCTCTATTCCTTCGACATGCTGGGCGAGGCGGCCCGCACGGAAGCCGATGCGCTGCGCTACCACCGCGCCTATGCCGACGCGATCTCCTCGCTCGATTCCGGCTCCAACGGGCCCGACATCCGCTACAACCACGGCATATCGGTGAAGCTCTCGGCGCTGCACCCGCGCTACGAGGAGGCGCAGAAGGAAAAGATGCTGCCGGTGATGGCCGAGCGGCTTCTGTCGCTGGCGCTAGCGGCGCGGCATTCGCGCATGGGCCTCAACATCGACGCCGAGGAAGCAGACCGGCTCGACCTGTCGCTCGACGTCATCGAACGCGTGCTGGCCGAGCCGGAACTCGCCGGATGGGACGGGTTCGGCGTCGTCGTCCAGGCCTATGGGCCGCGCGCGGCCTTCGCCATCGACTGGCTCTATGCGCTCGCGAAAAAATACGACCGCCGGATCATGGTGCGGCTGGTGAAGGGCGCCTATTGGGACACCGAGATCAAGCGGGCGCAGACGCTCGGCCTGTCCGGCTATCCGGTCTTCACCCGCAAGGCCAACACCGACGTTTCGTATCTGGCCTGCGCGAAGAAGCTTTTGTCGATGACCGACCGCATCTACCCGCAGTTCGCCACCCACAACGCGCACACGGTTGCCGCCATCCTGTCGATGGCGAAGGACCGCGACAGCTTCGAGTTCCAGCGTCTGCACGGCATGGGCGAAGCGCTGCACGAGACGGTGCGCCAGGCCGAAGGCACGCGCTGCCGCATCTACGCGCCGGTCGGCGCGCATTCCGACCTGCTCGCCTATCTGGTGCGGCGTCTGCTGGAAAACGGCGCCAATTCCTCCTTCGTCCACCAGTTGACCGACGAGGAAGTCGAGCCCGAGGAGATCGCGCGCGATCCGCTCGAGGCCGTCGAGACGCAGGGGCCGGCCGCCAATCCGGCGATTGCGCGCCCCGCCGCGATTTTCGGCGCCGGACGCCGCAATTCCAGGGGCTTCGACATCACCGATCCGGTGACGCTTGCGGCCATCGACAAGGCGAGGGCGGAATTCGCCGGAACGGACCGCTGGCACGCCAAGCCGGTCACGCGCGCCGCCGGCTACGGCAAGCCGCGCCAGATCGTCAATCCGGCAAAGCCCGACGAGGTCGTCGGCACGGTGCACGAGGCGGCCGCCAAACAGGTGGCGACCGCCGTGCGCATCGCCGTCGACGCGCAACCCGCCTGGGCGAAGCGCCCGGTTGCCGAGCGCGCCGCGATCCTCAACCGCGCCGCCGACCTCTACGAAGCCAATGCCGCCGAATTCTTCGCTCTCGCCACTCGCGAGGCCGGCAAGTCGCTGGCCGACGGGGTCGCCGAGGTGCGCGAGGCGGTCGACTTCCTGCGCTACTACGCGACCGAGGCGGCGAATGCCGAAGCGGGCACGCAAGCGCGCGGCGCGATCGTCTGTATCTCGCCGTGGAACTTCCCGCTGGCGATCTTCACCGGCCAGATCGCCGCGGCTTTGGTCACCGGCAATTCGGTCGTCGCCAAGCCGGCCGAGCAGACGCCGCTGATCGCCTTCCGCGCCGTCGAGATGCTGCGCGAGGCCGGTGTGCCGGAGGACGTCATCCAGCTTCTGCCGGGCGATGGCCCGTCGGTCGGCGCGCCGCTCACCGCCGATCCGCGCATCGCCGGTGTCTGCTTCACCGGCTCGACCGAGGTTGCCAAGCTGATCGAAAAGCAGCTGGCCGAAATCGCGGCGCCCGATGCCATGCTGATCGCCGAGACCGGTGGCTTGAATGCGATGATCGTCGATTCCACCGCGCTGCCGGAGCAAGCGGTGCGCGACATTCTCGCCTCGGCCTTCCAGAGCGCCGGCCAACGCTGCTCGGCGCTGCGCGTGCTCTACGTTCAGAAGGACGTCGAGAAGAAGATGCTGGAGATGCTGAAAGGCGCGATGGAAGCGCTCACTATCGGCAATCCCTGGGCCATCTCGACCGATGTCGGCCCGGTCATCGACGACGAGGCGCAAGCTTCGATCAGCGACTATTGCAAGAAGAAAGGTCTGGAGGGCCGGCTGATCGCGAAATTGGAAGCGCCGGCAACCGGCCGTTTCGTCGCGCCGCATGTCTTCCGCGTCAAAGGCATAGAGGAAATGGAGCGCGAGGTGTTCGGCCCGGTGCTGCATGTCGCGACCTTCGATGCCGACGAGATCGACGCGGTGATCGCCGCCATCAACCGCAAGGGCTACGGCCTGACCTTCGGCCTGCACACCCGCATCGAGGGCCGCGTCCAGCATTTCGTCGACGGCATCCATGCCGGCAACATCTATGTCAACCGCAACCAGATCGGCGCCGTCGTCGGCTCGCAGCCCTTCGGCGGCGAGGGGCTTTCCGGCACCGGCCCGAAGGCCGGCGGGCCGCATTACCTGCGCCGCTTCCGCAAGGGGCGGGAGGCGGGCACCGAGGTTGGCGAGGGTCACAAGGTGACCGCGACGGAGCTTGCCGACAATCTGCCGGATCCGACGCTCGGCGGCTGGTCGACGCGGCCGGATCGCGTGGCGATCCTGAGAAAGCATCTGCGCGGCAAGGGCGCGGCGGCGATCGCCGCGGCAGCAAGCCTCGATTTCGGCCAGGTCGACCTGCCGGGACCGACCGGCGAGGCCAACACGCTGTCGCTGTCGCCGCGCGGGAGGGTGCTGTGCCTCGGCCCGGATGCCGAGACGCTGCTCTCCCAGACGATCCAGGCGCTCGCGGCCGGCAATGCCGTGCTGGCGGTGGCGCCGGGCGCTCCGGCGGCGCTGTCGGCGCTGACCGGCAAGGGCCTGCCGCTGGCGGCTATCGACGGCCGGCCCGATCCGGTCGAGGCGCGCTCGCTGCGGGTCGATGTCGTCGCCTTCTCCGGCACGCCGGAGGCGGCGCGGATCGTGCGCAAGGTGATTGCCGAGCGCTCCGGTCCGATCGTGCCGCTGGTCAGCGAGGTGCTCAACCCGACGGCTTACGCGCATGAGCGCGCGGTCTGCGTCGACACGACGGCCGCAGGCGGTAACGCCAGCCTGCTGGCGGCTGCATAACAGGCAGCAAGGCTGGAAGCGCCGTCGCGAACCGGCGACGGTCAGGCGCCTTCGACGACCGAAAAGCCCTCGAATTGGGGATGGCCGAGATAGTGCACCTTCGAGCCGCCGGCATTGCGATGGGCGGCGCGGAAGTTCTCCGATTTCGTCCAGGCGACGAAATCCTCCTGGCTTGCCCAGACGGTGTGCGAGGCGAACAGCGTGTAGCCCTCGGTCTCGTTGACCGGCCCGCGCAGCAGGTGGAACTCCCTGAAACCCTGCATTTCGGAGAGGCTTGAATCGCGGTTCTTCCAGACGTCCTCGAAAGCTTCTTCCGAGCCGTTCTGGACCTTGAAGCGGTTCATGGCGATATACATCTGGTTCCTTTCGAAATGGACGAATTCCTAGGATGGCGAAGGTTTAAAAAGGGCCGATCCGCGCCTTGAACACCCAACTTGATTTTCCGGTCTCGGGTGGAATGGGAGGGAACGGTGCCTGCTTGCGCACCAGCGTCAAAGCGAACTGATCGAGCTCGGCGGACCCTGAACTCTCAGCGAGCTGCAGGTCGCTGACGCTGCCGTCGGCCGCGACGACGAAAACCACCCTGGCATTGTTGCGAGCCTTGGCCTGGATCGATTTCGAAACGCGACGGTTGGCGCGGGCAAGCTTCTTCTGGATTTCACCGCTGTAGCGGGATTCGAGCGCATTGCCGGCGGCCTGTTTCTTACCCTTGCTGGCGATGACCGGCGCATCGCGCGTATCGCCATCCGCCGTGCCGCGCGGTTCAACGGTTTCACTTGGCCCCGCCGATCCGGCTGGTGCGCTCGATGTCGCGCTCGGGATCGGTGATTGCTCGGGCTCGGCAGGGGGCGCTTGTGTGCTTTGCGGCTCGATCGCGGGCGTCGGCTTGCTGTCCGTGGGGACGCTCCGATCATCCTGGCGCGGTGTGGCGGCCGCCAGGATATCCGGCGTGGGGGCCGGCTCCTTGACGGCTTCGGGCGGAGGCTGAGGCGTCACCTGTTCACTTACCGGCTGCGGCGACTCGGCCGGCGGAGCGGGCTGGACAGCCTGGCGTTTTGCCGGTTGCGGATCCGGCACCAGGGTAACATCCACCGCGCCGGACGCCTGGTCATCCAAGGCGCTGCCGATGACGTTGGCGCCGGACTGGTCGGCGCCCTCGGCCCTGATCGCGTCCGCAGAGTCGAAAGTCCCCGCGGGTGCGATCAGAAACGCCGCCGCGGCGGCGCCATGGAGCAGGCCGGAGGCGATGATCGCCACCGTCCATCTGCGGTCTCCGGCGGATTGCCGCGTCCGCATGAGCGGCTCGGCCGGCTTGATCGCCAGTTCACTGCCTGCATCGGAAGGGTGATCGATATCCTGCATGTCTCGCGCCGAGACCTGCCGCACGCGACAAGGAATTGTCAAGTCAAGATCGGTTGCCGCCCATGGCGGTGGACCGCAGGCAGGCCACGCCATTGCGTCAAGCGGGAAGGCCGGATGCAGTCCCACCCTATACGCCGAAAGCGATGGCGATCCTGGTCGAGGTCTTCAGGCCGCGCATGCAGGCCGCCGGCTCGACGCCGGTGCCGGCGCATTCGGTCGCGCTGTTGATCAGCACGCGGCTGAGCTTGCCGCAGTCGGCGCCGGCGAGGTCGAAGCGCGTGACCTTGGTCTTGCCGGCCGGCAGGTCCTTGAAGTCGAGCACCGTGAGGCGGTCGACGATTCCGGCCTCGTTGAACAGCGCAATCTCGAAAGCCGCCTTGGACAGGTCGGCACCGAGCGCGTTGTTGACGACGAAGGTCAGCCGGCAGCCCTTGTCCGAAGGCCGTGCCGCATTGAGCTCCAGGTTCAGGGCCGGAGCCGGCGCGGACTGGGCCCACGCCGGCACCATCGCAAGCGACATCGCAAACGTCGAGGTCAGCAGACGAAAGGATGCCGTCAAGCGTTTCATGTCTTCCTCAACCTCCAAAGCGCATGGTTGCCGCCAGCTTCAGCGTGACGCCGGGTTCATAGAGAACGGCGGTCGTGCTTCCGTTGAGCGGGTTGGTGTATTTGACGTCGAACAGATTGTCGGCGCGGAAGTCGAGCTTGAGATTGTCCGTCGCCTGGTAACTGGCAAAGGCGTTGACCAGCGTGAAGTCCTTGGCCACCGGATTGCCCTTGGGCTTGCCGTTGTACTGCACTTCGCCGCCGACGGTCAGCTTGTCCGCGAGGAAGCGCAGGCCGAGCTGGGCCGTCACCTGGGAAGAGGGGACGGTGGCCAGGTCGGCGCGCTCGCCTTCATAGGAGATGGTGTGGCCATTGATTATGGAGGCGGACAGGCCGGCATAGCCCCAGCCGGCGTCGTAGACGCTTTCCAGCTCGAAGCCGTCGATCTTGGCCTTGGCAAAATTCTGGTACTGGAAGCAGATCGGAATGCCCGGGCCGAACGGGCAGCCGCTGGTCGGATCGAAGGGCGAGAGCGTCACGCCGTCGAGGTAGTCGTCGACATTGTTGTTGAAATAGGCAGCCTTGAGCCGCAGCGCGTCGCCGCCCTCGATGATATCGTTCTGCTTGTAGTTGACGCCGAACTCGACGGTTTTGCCGGTCTCGGGCTTCAGGTTCGGGTTGGGCAGGAACGGGAAGCTGACGCCGGCCGGATGGTTGCCGCTGATCAGCGTCTCGGTCAGCGAGGGCGAGCGATAGCCTTCCGCGTAGGTGCCGTAGAATTGCAGGCCGGCCAGGCCGGCGCTTTCAAAGGGCGAGACGCCGATGGTGATGCGCGGCGATACCCGGTCGCCGGAGGTCTCATTCGTGTCGTCCTTCAGGCTGTAATTGTCGTAGCGCAGGCCGCCAATGACCTCGAGCCACTCCCAGGTCAGCTTGTCCTGGATATAGGCGCCGGAGACGTTGCGCTTGCCCGACGGCGTGTAGAAGCTGTCGCCGCCGGCTGTGCCGCCGGTCTCGACATCGTCGCCGACCCAGTCGCCGCCATAGGTCAATTCGTGGGCGACGCTCGCCGTCTCGAAGCGCGACGTGTTCCAGATGTCGATGCCGGTCGTGCCGACGTCGAAAGTGGACAGCGAGCCGGCCGGCAGCACCACGGGCAGGCCGGTGGTCGGGTCGAAGCGATTCTGCGCGGTGAGCGTGGTCAGGTCTAGAACTGTCTTGTTGTAGGAAGCGTTGATGTGGAGGTCGAGCCAGCTCCTGGCGTCGTCTGTGATGTTGTAGCGGGCCGTGAAGGTGTTCGACTTCAGATCGACGTCATTGGCCGGCACGCCGCCGCTGGTTTCCGTCCATCCGTCGCTCGAGCCGACCCAGCCGAGCTTCAGTTCGCTGTTCTCGGTCGGGCGGATCGAGGTCTTGAGCAGGCCGCTCAACACGTCGAAACCGGTGCCGGCAACGGTATCGCCGCCGCCATTCTTGTAGTCGTCGTAGTCGCGGTAGACGATGTTGCCCAGAACGTCCCAGTTCTCGTTGATCCGGTAGGCGCCGGTGGCGCTGGTGGTCCAGCCCTTGCCGTTGCTTTCATAGCGCCCGGTCAGCGACCCGGCCCATGTCTCCTCAGGCTTGAGGAAATCCTCGGCGTCTTTGGTGTCGAAGAAGACGACGCCGCCGATGGCGCCGGAACCGTAGGTATTGGCGACCGGACCGCGGATGACGTCGACCGACTTGATGATCTCGGGATCGACATAGAAGGTCGACTGCGTGCCGTGGTCCGAGCGCTGGAAGTCCTGTCGGGCGCCGTCGACGATGACCGCGACGCGGCCGAAATCCTGCAGGCCGCGGATGTTGATGCTGGAGCTGACGCGGCGTGCGTCGGCCTGCACGGCGACGCCGGGCACGCCGAGCAGCATTTCGTTCGGCGTGGTCGCCATGCGGCGGTCGAGCTGCTCCTGGTCGACATGGCTGGCCGAGGCCAGCGACTGGATCGCCGTTTCGCCAGTGCGGCTGATGACGAGGATCTTGTCGAGCAGGGTTCCTTCGGCCGCGGCCTTTTCATCAGCCTTCTTTTTCTGATCGGCCTGCTGCTGGTCGGCCGCCGGCTGCGCGGCCTGCTGCGCTTTGGCGGCGGGCGCGCCAAGCGCGATCGCCGCTGAACCGGCCATCAATACCGCCACCGCCCGCGCCAACGATCGGAAGCCCGGGCCCGCGCTGTCGCCCGCCAGGCCCGTCCGTCCCCAAGTCACCAACCCCATGCCCCAACTCCAGATTCCAGGCTCACAGCTGGCTGGCCAGTGGCTCGCTCGCATTTTTGATCACGTCCGGCGTCTTAAATGTTGACTCATTTAGTCCGGTAATGCACTGACTAGTAAACATGATTATTCGAGTCAAGAATTTAATCGGCATTTTACGAGGCTGCGGCCAAGATGGCCGTCAGAGGAAAGGACCGACCCGATGAACACGCACAATCCCAACGATTTTCGCTATCGCGTCCGCCGCCCGGAGGACACGCAGATGCGTTACGAAAGGGTGCCGTTGGCGGTGAGGACGCTGTCCAGCAACACGCTGTTCCAGGGTGAGCACGAGATCGGCATCGAGCATCACGGCGCGCTTTACCGCCTGAAGATCACCCGCCAGGGCAAGCTGATCCTCAACAAGTGAGGATCGGCGGTGGGGCAGGCGAGCACAGATCAGGCATCACAGGTGGAAGACATTGCAGGTGGAAGTCATGGACCAGCGCGTTAAGCCGTCGCCGGAGGAAATCCGGCGGGCGCGAGAAGAAAATCCGAAAATGCGGGAGCGCGATCTTTCGGCGCAATTGGGCATTTCGGAAGCGGAGCTGGTCGCGGCGCATTGCGGCGTCGGCGCTGTCCGCGTCGAGCCGCGCGTCAACGATCTGCTGACCGGTCTCGAGGCGGTCGGCGAGGTGATGGCGCTGACCCGCAACGAAAGCGCCGTGCATGAAAAAATCGGCGTCTACGACAAGGTCGTCACCGGCAACCACAACGCCATGGTGCTCGGCGAAAACATCGACCTGCGCATCTCCCCAAAGGTCTGGGCGCATGGCTTTGCCGTCGAGAAACGCGACGGCGGCGAAATCCGCCGCAGTCTGCAGTTCTTCGATGCGGCGGGCGAGGCGGTGCACAAGGTGCATCTGAAGCCCGCATCCAATCTCTATGCCTACCAGAAATTGGTGGCGAGCCTCGAATCGTCGAACCAGGAGCCGACCGTCGCGATCCTCCCAAGCGAGGCGGAAGGGGAGGGTGAGGGGCAGGGTTCTGCCGCCTCGATCGACGATCTGCGCGACCGCTGGAGCCGGCTCACCGACGTGCATCAGTTCTTCGGCATGCTGAAGACGCTGAAGCTCAGTCGCCGCGAGGCGGTGCGCATGGTGGGCCAGGACTATGCTTGGCTGCTCGACAACGACGCGGTGAGCGCCATGTTCCATCACGCGGCGGCAGGCGAGATGCCCATCATGTGCTTCGTGGGCAACCGCGGCTGCATCCAGATTCATTCCGGTCCGATCAAGTCGGTCAAGCCGATGGGGCCGTGGATCAACGTGCTCGACGAAACCTTCCATCTGCACCTGAGGACCGACCACATCCACGAGGTCTGGGCGGTGCGCAAGCCCACCAAGGACGGTCATGTCACGTCGGTGGAGGCCTATGACGCCAATGGCGACATGATCATCCAGTTCTTCGGCAAGCGTCATGAAGGCGAAGGCGAGCGGGAAGACTGGCGCCTCCTGGCCGAGAACCTGCCCCGCATCCCCAATCCGACCGCTGCATGAGGTAGCACCCAATGCGCTTTGTTCTCAGTTTCCGCGCGGCGCTTGCGCCGATGCTCGGTGTCCTGCTTGCGTTCACCGCGCCGCCGGCTGGCGCTAACGAGGGGGTGGCCGTCTTTTCGGACACCTCGCGGATCGCCTCCATAGGCGGCTCGATCACCGAGATCGTCTACGCGCTCGGCGAGGAAGGCCGTCTCGTGGCCCGCGATTCGACCAGCAACTATCCCGAGGCGGCGGCGAAGCTGCCGGACGTCGGTTACATGCGCGCGCTCTCGCCCGAGGGCGTCCTGTCGGTCAATCCGACCGGAATCTTGGCGCTGCACGGCAGCGGTCCTAAAGAAGCGGTCGACGTGCTGAAGAAGTCGAGCGTGCCCTTCATCGAGGTGCCGGACCACTACAATCGTGAGGGTATTCTCGAAAAGATCCGCATCATCGGCAAGGCGCTGGGGGTCGAGGCGAAGGCGGAGAAGCTCGCCGCGGAGACCGACGCGAAGCTGACGGCGGCCGAAAAGCAGACGGCTGCGATCAAGGATCGCAAGCGCGTGCTGTTCGTGCTGTCGACGCAAGGCGGCAAGATCCTTGCCGCGGGCAGCGACACGGCGGCCGACGGCATCGTCAAGCTTGCCGGCGCGGTCAACGCGGTCGAGGGCTTTTCCGGCTACAAAGGGATGACCGACGAGGCGATCGTCAGCGCCAGGCCGGATGTCATCCTGACGATGAAGGGCGGCGGACCGCCGATCTCGGAAGAGGAGCTGTTCGCCAACCCGGCCGTCGCTTCGACACCGGCGGGCACGAGCCGCAAGATGATCAGCATGTGGGGCGGCTACCTGCTCGGCTTCGGTCCGCGCACGGCCGAAGCCATCCATGATCTTGCCGTCTCGCTCTATGGCAACCAGGTCACGGACTGAGCGGCGATGACCGAACAGTCCATTGCCGGCGCGGTCAGGGTGATGGCGGCCGATGGCGACCGGTCGGCCCGGGCAAGGCTTGTCATCCTGCTCGTGTGCCTTGCGCTCGCGCTCTGCGTGTTCCTGTCGCTGACGTCAGGCGCCTCCGACGCCTCCGCCGTCCGCGTCATCCGCGACTGGTTTACGGGCGCCATGCCCGCCGACGCGGCGCTGGCCGCGCGCGACCAGCTGATCGTCTACGACATCCGCATGCCGCGCGTGCTGCTCGGGGCGCTGATCGGCGCCGCGCTCGCCGTCTGTGGCGCGGTGATGCAGGGGCTGTTCCGCAATCCGCTTGCCGATCCCGGCCTGATCGGCGTTTCCGCCGGCTCCAGCCTCGGCGCTGTGGCGATCATCGTGCTCGGCACCACGTGGCTTGCGCCCGTCACGCTTGCATTCGGCACGCTCGCGCTGCCGCTCGCGGCCTTCTTCGGCGGGCTGGCGGTGACGTTGCTGCTCTATGCCATCGCCACGCGCCAGGGGCGGACGTCGGTCGCCACGATGCTGCTTGCCGGCATCGCCATCAGCGCCCTTGCCATGGCGCTCACCGGCATCCTCATCTTCATGGCCGACGACCGGCAACTGCGCGACCTGACTTTCTGGCAGCTCGGCTCGCTTGCCGGCGCGACATGGCCGAAGATCGGCACCGTGGGGCCGGTGATCGTGCTGGCGCTGGCCGCGATGCCGTTCCTGTCGCGCGGCCTCAACGCGCTGGCGCTGGGTGAAGCGACCGCGAGCCATCTCGGCATTTCGGTGCAGCGGCTGAAATACACGGCCATCGTCGCGGTGTCGGCGGCGGTCGGCGCTTCGGTCGCGGTCAGCGGCGGCATCGGCT
Source organism: Mesorhizobium sp. B3-1-6 (assembly GCF_006439555.1). Classification (NCBI taxonomy): domain Bacteria; kingdom Pseudomonadati; phylum Pseudomonadota; class Alphaproteobacteria; order Hyphomicrobiales; family Phyllobacteriaceae; genus Mesorhizobium; species Mesorhizobium sp. B3-1-6. Next base: position 19,408 of record NZ_VFTM01000044.1, read on the forward strand.
TCATCGGCATCGTCGTGCCGCATGTCCTGCGGCTGGCGATCGGCCCGGACAACCGCTATTTGCTGCCGGCTTCCGCCCTGCTCGGCGCCTCGCTGCTTCTCATCGCCGACGCGGTCGCGCGCACCATCGTCGCGCCGGCCGAACTGCCGATCGGCATCGTCACGGCGGTTGCCGGCGCGCCGTTCTTCCTGTGGATCCTGCTGCGCAAGCGCGGCGTCATCGATTTGTGAGCTTGCCATGATCGAAGCGCGCGACATCTCGGTGGCGATCGGCGGCAAGCGCATCGTCTCGCATGTCGATTTCGCCGCACGGCCCGGCGAGGTCTCGGCCATCGTCGGCCCGAACGGGTCCGGCAAGACGACCTTGCTCAAGGCGCTGACCGGCGAGCTCGCCTATACCGGCACCGTCACGCTCAACGGCCGCGACCTGTCGGCCATGAAGCCGGTCGAGGCAGCCACGCTGCGCGCCGTGCTGCCACAGGCCACGACGCTGTCCTTCCCGTTCACCGTGCGCGAGATCGTTCGCCTTGGCCTCATCGGCGGGCGCTCCGGCGTGCTGCCCGGCGAGGATGCGCGTTTGCCGGAGCGGGCGCTGGCGCGCGTCGACCTCGGCGGTTTTGCCGGCCGCTTTTACCAGGAGCTTTCCGGCGGCGAGCAGCAGCGCGTGCAGCTCGCCCGCGTGCTCTGCCAAGTCTGGGCGCCGGTGCTCGAAGGGCGGCCGCGCTACCTCTTCCTCGACGAGCCGGTCTCCAGCCTCGACATCAAGCACCAGCTCATCATCATGAACATCGCGCGCGATTTCGCCCGGCGCGGCGGCGGCGTGGTGGCGATTCTGCACGACCTCAATTTGACCGCGATGTACGCCGACCGCATTTTTGTGCTCTCTCGCGGCCAGCTGGCCGCCGCCGGGGCACCGACGGGCGTGCTCAATGACGAGCTGATCGAGAAGGTGTTCGACTGCCGGCTCAAGGTCGGCGCGCTGCCGGCCGCGAACATGCCGTTCGTGTTGCCGCAATCGGCGGCGTAGGCTTGGCGGCGAACTTCGTCATCCACGGGCGGATCGGGAGCGAAGCGGACGCGGAGACCCGAGGATCCATTCCGTGACATCAACCGAAGAAAGCAGCGGTCCAGAAGGAACGCTGGCGCCGACGCCGCCAGTTCTGCGTCGCTGCGCTCCTTGCTCCGCCCTAGAATGACGAAGTCGAGGGTGGCGCCACACCCGGGAAGCCGTGGGCGGTGGCCTTCGAGAAGCAGGTCGCCAGGTCTTGATCACGCAGCAGGCGCGCGCTGCTCCAGAAGGTCGATGCCGAGCAGGCTGCGCACATTCGGGCGCGCCGCGACGAGATCTGCGATCGTGTAGCGTGAAAGCACGGCGAAGAAGGCGTTGAGCGCCTCGCGCAGCGCCGAATTCAGGGCGCAGCTGTCGACCAGCGGGCATTCGGCGGCGTCGTTCTCGAAGCACTCGGCCATGGCAAAGCTCTCTTCGGTGACGCGCACGACATCGAACAGGTTGATCTGTTCGGCCGGACGGCCGAGCCGCACGCCGCCATTCCTGCCGCGCACGGTTTCGACCAAGCGGGCCTCGACCAGCGGCTGCAGGATCTTGAACAGGAACAGTTCCGACACCGAATAGGCGGCGGCGATCTCGGGGATGCGGCTCAGCCTGTCGGTGTTTGCGGCGCAATACATCAGGATGCGCATCGCATAGTTGGTCTGGCGCGTGAGCCGCATGGTATCCTCGCGAAATATTAGCTTGGGCCGAATATGGCCCATAGTTTGGAACAATTCCAGACTGGACGGGTACATAGCTGAATAATCGTGTCAACTTTTTGTGCATGCCGGCGCGGACAGTCGCCGGATATCGCTCCTGCGCTTCGAGCGAGCGTTTTGGCGGCGCAGCCACTAGATAGATGCGGGTGCAAACAGGAAACGGCCTTTCCATGTCACAGTCAGCTCCGGCTTTCGCGCCGGTTCGATTCGACGCCGATGCCAAGGCGAAGCTATCGGCGTTGCGGCGGACCAAATTCATCGCCGCCGCAGCGCTCGCGCTGTGCGTCCTCATCTTTGCGCTCGCCAAGTCCTTCGAGGGCGGCCATCCGTGGCTCGGCTTCGTCGCGGCTTTCGCCGAGGCGGCGACCATCGGCGGCCTCGCCGACTGGTATGCCGTGGTGGCGCTGTTCCGGCGGCCGCTCGGGCTGCCGATCCCGCACACGGCCATCATTCCGGAGAACCAGCACCGGATCGCCGATAATCTCGGCCGCTTCATCGAGGCCAATTTCCTGGCGCCGGAGCCGGTGCGCGAGAAGCTCGCCGAGGTCGATTTCGCCGCTTTGGTCGCCGACTGGCTGGCCGACGCCGAACGCGCCTCCGATCTGTCGCGATTCGTCGTACGCCTAGTGCCGCAGACATTGACGGCGGTGGAACAATCAGGCCTACGTGACTTCGTCACCAGCCGCATGCTGGAGCAGATCGAGAAGGTGCCGCTGGCGCCGCTCGCGGCCGATCTTTTGTCGGCGCTGACCGACGATCGCCGCCACCAGAAGCTGTTCGACGAGTTCACCAGGGTGATCGGGCGTTTCCTCAACGACGAGCAGGCGCTCGAGACGATGCGCGAAAAGATCCGCGAGGAGTTGCCGTCGCTGTTCAACCTGTTTCGCGCCGATGCCTATCTCTTGAAAAAGATCGTCGCGTCGGCGGGCTCACTGCTCGATGAGGTGCGGGCCGATCCAGATCACCCGATGCGCGCCGAATTCGACCGCTTCGCGCTCAGCTTCATCGAGCGGCTCAGGACCTCGAAACAATATGCAAGGCGCGCCGAGAAGCTGAAGCGCGATTTTCTCGGCCGTCCGGAGGTGAGGGCGCTGGCCGGCGATGCGTGGACAAGCCTGCGCCTGTTCATCGAGCAGGACATCAATGCTCCGAATTCGACGATCCGCCCGCACCTCGCCAACATGTTCGTCGAGGTCGGCAGGCATCTGGCCGACGACGCCCAGATCAGGGCCGACATGAACCAGGGTTTTGTCGTGGCGCTGGCTTCGTTCGTGGAAAGCCAGAAGAGCGGCGTGTCGAAATTCATCGCCGACCAGGTCAAGCGCTGGGACCTGGCGCAGCTGACGCGGCTGATCGAGACGAACATCGGCAAGGACCTGCAATATATCCGCTTCAACGGCATGATCATCGGCGGGCTTGCCGGGCTGGCGCTCTATACGGCGGAGCGGCTGTTTCTCGTCAATTGACGCCGGCCCAAGGCGCACTATTCTGCCTTGGGTCTTAAGCAATTCGGGGCGGAAAACCGTTACACACTTTTCCTGGAATTGCTTTTGAGGGCGCCGCGAACGTGGCAAAACGGGAGGCAGAGCATGGCAAAACAACCGGAATCCTATTCGTTCCTCGACATGTTCAGCAGGTTCGGTCGCGACCTCAAGCTGCCGAATGTCGATGTCCAGGCGATCCTGGATCATCATCGCAAGAATCTCGAAGCCCTGGAAAAGTCGGCAAGGGCGGGTGCGGCAGGGGCATCCTCGGTGCTGGCGAGGCAGCATGAGATGGTGCAGAATGCCATGCACGAGATCACGCGGATGGCGCAGAATTACCAGACGCCCGGCAATCCGCAGGACCTCATGACCAAGCAGGCTGAATTTGCCCGCCGGTCGTTCGAGACGACGCTGAAGAATGCCAGCGAAGTGGCTGGCCTTCTGCGGAAATCCAGCACCGAATCGGTCGAGATACTGCGCGAGCGGATCAGGGATGCGATGGCGGAGATCCGCGCCGGTTACGAAAAGAAATAGCCTATCCGGCGGTTTCGGACCCACCATCGACCGACATGCGATGCAACCGGCCCTGTCGCCCGAGCGTTCTCGGCTTGCCGTAAAAGCATCAACTCTACCGGCGAAAATCGCGGGGCGGCGAATTGACAGAGGCCGCCGCTTCATGGTCGGGAGACAGGCAAGAGTGATGGGAAAGCCGGAATGACGGAAGCACGGCCGAGAACGCCGCCGACCTTCGAACAGTTGCGCACGATGTCCGGGCAGGAACTCGGCGTGTCCGACTGGACGACGGTCGACCAGCAGCGCATCGACCAGTTCGCCGAATGCACGGGCGACCATCAGTGGATCCATGTCGACCCCGAAAGGGCGAAACGGCAGAGCCCGTTCCGCACCACGATCGCGCATGGTTACCTGACTTTGTCGATCATCGGCGCGCTGGCGCTGGAGATGGGCATCGTGCCGGAGAACACCCAGGCCGCCTTCAACTACGGCTTCGACAAGGTGCGCTTCCTGGCGCCGGTCAAAGCCGGCGCGCGCATCAGGCTGCGCACCACGCTGCTTTCCATGGAGGACCGCGGTCCTGGCCAGTATCTGATGAAGGCGGCCAACACCGTCGAGATCGAAGGCGAGCAGAAGCCGGCGCTGACGGCCGAAACGCTGGTGATGATGTATGAGCGCCGCAAACGGGCAGGGGCTTAGTGGGGCGGGAACAGCATTACCCTTGATAGCCGAGGCAGATCGCGCCTAGCGCGACAATGCCGCAAGCCGCAATACGTCTCGGCGTCAGGGTCTCTCCCAGAAACAGCCGGCCGATCAGCGCCGCGAAAACCACGCTCGTCTCGCGCATGGCGGTGATCGGACCGGCCGGCCCGAGCGCGAAGGCTGCGAGCACGGCGCCATAGGCAACCAAGGCGAAAATCCCGCCGCCAAGCGCCTTCAGCGCATCGGGCGAACGAAAGTCAACGGTGAGCTTGCCGCGGCAGATGATGAAGGTGACCGGCAGCAGCACGCCGTAGACCAACAGCACCCAAGCCGTGTAGGCGCCTGAACTTCCCGCCGATCGGACACCGATAGCATCGACCGTCGCATAGGCGGCGATGATCGTGCCGGTCGCCAGGGCATATAGGATTGATGTCGTTGCCGCGCGCCCTTTGCCAAGCGAAAGGCTCATGATGCCAAGCGCGGCGAGAACGACGCCAAGCGACTGATGCCAGCTCAGACGCTCGCCCGCCAGAACGAAACCGCCTAGCGTCACCAGAAGCGGCACCGAGCCGCGAACGATCGGGTAGACCTGTCCCAATTCGCCATAACGGTAGGCTGCCACCAGAAAGAGACTGTAGCCGACCTGAAGGCAGGCGGAGAGCATGACATACGGCCAGGCAGACGCCGCCGGCAGGGGATTGAAGATCGCCAGCGGAATGGCGGCGATCGTTGCCGAGAAGCTCATGACCGTGACGGTCCAAAGCCTGTCGCTGCCGGTTCGCAGAAACGCGTTCCAGCCGGCGTGCAGGATCGCGGCGAACAGTGCCAGGCTGATGACTGTCGCGCTCATTGCGGTCTCTCCCGCGTGGCGAGAATGACCATTGCCGCACTGCGGGCATCGCGAATGGCGGCGTTGGGCCGGCCCATCCGGGCCATCAGCGTTGCGCCTTCAAGCAGCATCAGCAGGGCGGCCGAAGCGCTTTCCGCCGCATCGGCGGGCATCGTTTCTTCGAGGATCAGGCGCATGCGCCGCTTCAGGCCGTTCTTTTGTCTGACGGCGGCCTGGAACACCGGGTGCGCCGGATCGCCGAACTCGGCCAGGGCATGCGCGAACAGGCAACCGTGGAAATCGGCGCTGCGGAACCAGCGCCCGTACCAGTCAAAGATTGTGCCGATCTTCTGCTCGGGTGTGGCCGCCTGTTCGGCGAGGCGGTCGAGCTGGCGATCGAACCGCCCTGCACGGTAGGCCAGGACCTCAACCATCAAATCGTCCTTGCTGGGGAAGTGACGATACATGGTCATCTTGGCCACGCCGGCTTCGGCGATGATGCGGTCGATGCCGGTGGCGTGAAAGCCCACGCGCTTGAACAGCCCGTAGGCGGTTTCAACGATGTGCTGCCTCTCCGCCTGTGTGGCCTTGGATCAGGCTGCTTCCGCTCGTTTGACAGATACGCCGAGCGCGGCGAGCGTGATCGCCGCCATCAGCGAGCAATAACCGGCCAGCGGCCATGCCGTGTCGCCATCCATGATGAACAGCGTGCCCGCCGCGGAAACGATCACGCTCTGCAGGCAGAAATAGAGCGCGACGGCCGTGCCGGCGGTCTCGCCGAACGGCCCAGCGCGCCGTTGGCCGTGACCGACGCTGTGAGGACGATGCCGATGGCGATGATCCACATCGGCATGACGAAGCTCGCGAAGGATGGCTCGGCGAACAACTGTCCTGCAGCCAGCAGGGCAGCACCCAGGAGCAGCATCGCCATGCCGCGCCTGACGCTGCCTTCGATGCCCCAGCGCGCGACGAAGCTTTTGGCGAAGCGGGTGGCGACGATCATCACCAGCGCCGCGCTGGCGAAGGCCAGGCTGAAGCCGACCTGGGAAAAGCCGGCCTTGCCGATGAGCACTCTCGGCGCCGTCGAAAAGAACACGAAGAACGAGCCCATGGCGGCGGCGAAGGCCAGCGTGTAGGTCCAGAAGCCGAAGCTGCGCAGGATCGGTCCGAAACCAGCCAGGGCAGGGCCATGGGTCAGCGGGCGCGTTTCTCGCCATCTTGGCCAGGCGTTGAGCGTGGCGGCCACGGCAAGAATGCCGAGCGCGACGAAGATCGCCCGCCAGCCGAAACTGTTGGCGATCAAAGCCCCGGCGATCGGTCCCAGCGCCGGCACGAAGGACAGCAGCGAGCCGAGCGTGCCGTAGATGACGGCGCCTTCCGGCCTTTGCGCATAGATGTCGCGGACGGTGGCGAAGACAGCGACCAGCATGGCCGAGGCGCTCAGGGCCTGCGCGATGCGAAGGGCAAGGAAGACCGGTGCAAGCGACGTAACGGCGAGCAGGAAGGAGGCGGCCGCGAACGACAGGGCGCCGCCGATCAGCACCGGGCGCCGACCGATCCTGTCGGAGATCGGTCCGAAAGCAAGTTGGCCGAGCCCCAGACAGATCATGTAGAGGCTGAGCGTCAGTTGCACCACGGCCGTCGAGGTGCCGAGCGCGCCCGGCATGATCGGCACTACGGGCAAGTAGATATCCATGGCGAGGGAGGCCAGGACGTCGAAGGGAGACAAAAGCAGCAAGGCTGCTGGCATGGACAAGGTCCATGTCGGCTGGTTCGGAGAAGACATGAGGAGAGTTCCGCTCAAATGGTGACATTCGGCGGCGATCTGCCTGAGTCTTTTCTGACGCAATTCCGGAAAGGCTACGGCGAAGGGCTGAGCCTAACCGCTTTATACTTTTCCTGGAATTGCTCACGGGAATGACGGGACAGACTGCCGCAACAACGAAGCGCTGTTGCGGCTTACTTGTCTGCTGACTTGCTGGATCCCATGGCCGTCGGTCCCGGTGACGATGCGCATGCCGGCTGGCATGCGTGCTCGCGGTTTCACTACCAGCCGAAGGCCGCTCGGGCAACCGACGGTCGCGCTTATGCCGCCTTGCGGCGGGATGCGGCGACCGCTCTTTCCAGGGCGGTGAAAATACGCCCGTCGGCGCACTGGGCCACGTTGAAGCGCATGAAGCGGCCGGCGGTGTGCGACAGGCTGAAGGCATTGCCGGGCGCCAGCACGACATTGTCCGAAAGCGCATGGCGGGCGACGTCGGCGGCGTCGATGCCGTCGGGCAGGCGGCACCAGAGGAACATGCCGGCAGGCTGGTCGATCCAGGGCGTGATGCCCATCATTTTCAGCCTGCCGGCGGTCTCGGCCATGGCGCGCGACAGGCGCGTGCGCAACTGTTCGACATGTTTGCGGTAGCTGCCGTCCTTCAACAGGCTCAGCACCAGTTCCGAGGACAGCCGCGCACCGCCGAATGTCGTGGCGATCTTGAGATCGGTCAGGCCTTCCATCCAGTCGGGTGGCGCGGCGATGAAGCCGCAGCGCACCGAGGCCGACAGCGTCTTGGAGAAGGAGCCGATCTGGACGACACGCTGCAGCCCGTCGAAGGCCGCGAGCCTTGGGGCCGGGCTGTGCTCGAAGTCGGCGAAGATATCGTCCTCGACGATGGTGAGGTCCGCCTGATCGGCGAGTTTCAGGAGCCGATGCGCGGTGACCGGCGACAGGATCGCGCCGGTCGGATTGTGGATGCCGGAATTGGTGATGTAGAGGCGCGGCCGGTGCTCGGCGAGCGCCTGCGCGAAGAGCTCGATATCCGGACCCGAAGGCGTGTACGGCACGCCGATCACCTTGGCCTGGTGGGCGCGCAACAGGGCGTGGAAGTTGAAATAGCAGGGGTCGTCGACCAGCACCGCGTCGCTGGGCTCGATCAGGAAACGGCACAAAAGGTCGATCGACTGGGTGCCGCAATCGGTCAGCATGATCTGGTCGGGCGAGGCTTCGACGCCGTGCTCGGCCATGCGCCGTGCCAGCAACTGGCGAAGCGGCGGCAGGCCAAGCGGCGTGCCGTAGTCCGCAAGCGCCACGTCGTCCGCTCGGGCCGCGGTTCTCAGTGCCCGGCGCAAGGCGGCCTGCGGCATCCAGGACGCGGGCAGCCAGCCGCAGCCGGGCTTCAGCATCTCCTCGCCCGCTTCCAGCGATTGCCTGGACACCCAGAGCGGATCGACGGTCCGGTCGAGCTTGGGACCGATCTCGGCAAGCGACAGCGGCGCGAGCTGGCCGGCGGCGTAGAAACCCGAGCCCGGCCGCGAACGGATCGCGCCTTCCGCCGCGAGCCGCTCATAGGCTTCGACCACCGTTGATTTCGACACTTGCAAGGATTTGGCGAGAGCCCGGATCGACGGCAGGCGCGCGCCGGGCGTCAGCGTGCGTGCCGCGATGCGATGGCGGATCGTTGCCATCACGCTTTCGACGAGCGTGCGCGAGCCATCATTTTCAAGAGCGAGGTCTGTCATCCGTACTGCCCGAAATACCATTACAGTTTTGTGGAATTGTACCCAATTGTCTCTGGTAACGCCATCACTTGCCTCGTACGGAAGCGCAAACGGAGCAGATGATGGAAAAGAGTTTTGACGGCTGGCTCAGCGGCTTCATCGGGGTGCTGATCTTCAGCGGGTCGCTGCCGGCGACGCGGGTGGCGGTGATGGATTTCGATCCGACCTTCCTGACGGCGGCCAGGGCGGCAATCGCTGGTCTGCTCGGGATTGCGATGCTGCTGCTATTCCGCGAGAGGCGTCCGGAGCGAAGCGACCTGATCTCGCTCGTCGTCGTCGCGCTGGGTGTCGTGGTCGGCTTCCCGTTGCTGACGGCGCTGGCGCTGAAACACGTCACTTCGGCGCATTCCATCATCTTTGTCGGCCTGCTGCCGCTGGCGACCGCGATCTTCGGGGTGCTTCGCGGCGGCGACCGTCCGCGCCCGGCTTTCTGGCTGTTCTCGTGCCTGGGCAGCGCTTTGGTCGCGGGTTTTGCCCTGTCGCAAGGCTTGACTGCCTCGCCGGTCGGCGACGGCCTGATGCTCGGCGCGATCATCGTCTGCGGGCTGGGCTACGCCGAAGGGGCCAAGCTGTCGCGCAAGCTCGGCGGCTGGCAGGTGATATGCTGGGCGCTGGCGCTGTCGCTGCCAATCATGCTGGCGCTGAGCTTTTTGACGCTGCCGCCGTCCTTCGCCGGCATCGGCTCCGGCGCCTGGATCGGCCTCGCCTATGTCTCGCTGTTCAGCATGTTGATCGGCTTCGTGTTCTGGTATCGCGGCCTCGCGCAAGGCGGCATCGCCGCCGTCGGGCAGCTGCAATTGCTGCAGCCCTTCTTCGGCCTGGCGCTGGCGGCGAGCCTGCTGCACGAAAAGGTCAGCCCGATGATGGTGGTCGTCACGCTCGGCGTCGTGGCCTGCGTGTTCGGGGCGAAGAAGTTCGCGCGGTAGGCGCCTACTGATTTGTTTTGACGCAATTCCGGACGGAAAACCGTTTCACACTTTTCCTGGAATTGCTCAGAACTTCGTCACCACCCCGATGCCGATGCCCTCGAAACCGCCCATCGCCATCAGGGCCGCGGGCGCTTCCTCGAGGCTGATCTTCTTGCCGACCAGCAGTTCGGGTTTCAGCTTGCCGGTGCGGATCATCTCCATCATCGCGGAGTAGCGGTAGGCCTGCATGCCGTGGCTGCCGAGGATTTCGAGCTCGAAGGCGATCACCTTGTCCATCGGCACCTGCGGCCGGGCGTGCTCGCCTAGCATCAGGCCGACCTGAACGTGGCGGCCGCGCCGGCGCAGATTGGCGATCGAGTTGAAGGACGTGGTCGGGTGTCCCAGCGCGTCCATCGACATATGCGCGCCGCCATTGGTGATCTGCTTGACCGCCTTGACCACGTTCGGCGTCGTCGCGGCGTTGATCGTCGCCACCGCGCCGATCTTCTTCGCAAATGCCAGTTTCTCGTCGGTGAGGTCGATGGCGATCACATTGGCGCCCATGGCGCTGGCGATCATGATCGCCGACAGGCCGACGCCGCCGCAGCCATGCACCGCCACCCATTCGCCCGGCGTCACCCGGCCCTGGTCGACAATGGCCCGGAACGAAGTGACGAAGCGGCAGCCGAGGCTGGCGGCGGTGGCGAATTCCATCTCTTCCGGCAGGCGCACGAGATTGGTGTCGGCGTGCTCGATGCCGACATATTCGGCGAACGAGCCCCAGGCGTTGAAGCCCGGCTGGGACTGATGCTCGCAGACCTGGTGGTTGCCGGAGGTGCATTCGAAGCAGCGGCCGCAGCCGACCGCGAAGGGCACCGTGACACGGTCGCCGGCCTTCCAGCGGCTGACCTGCTTGCCGGCGGCGACAACGACGCCCGCCAACTCGTGGCCGGGAACATGCGGCAGCGTGATGCCGTCGTCATGGCCCATCCAGCCATGCCAGTCGCTGCGGCAAAGACCGGTCGCCTCGACCTTGATGACCACCCCGTCGGCGGCCGGCTTCGGGTCGGGAACGGTCTGGATCGTCGGCGCCTGACCGAATTTCTCGAAGACGACGGCTTTCATCGGCAACTCCCACCGTTGGTGCGTTTTGAGTTGACGATAGCCGATTCCACCGCTGGTCGACCGGAAATCGATTCTGCCAGCGCCGCGACTGGCGGACCGATCAGTTACTCCGGTTGCTGGCGGAAGTCGGCGCTGGCGTTCTGGGCCGCGACGGTGAGGGTAGGGCGCTAGTTATGGCGGCGGAGTATCGAGCAGTGGCTGCCGTTCGCGAAACCATTCATCAGCCTCGACATCCCACGGCCAAATCCCGGAAGTTGTCGGAAAGATAAGCTGCACGATCCGGAAATCCGGCCCGTCGTAGAACCATATGTCCCAACCGAAATATTCCGGGTAGTGATCGGGATGGACCGCACCGAACTGACAATCGAAGCCTCCTCCCAGGAAACCCGACGCCCGCGCACCGACGCTGAACCTCTCGCCGCCGCGCACGCGTCTGCAGTACTCGTTGATGATGGTTAGCGAAAGGTCCGGCTTGAGTCCGATAACGACCAATTCAGGGACGCCAAAATTGTGCTCTATCCCGACCGAGTATGCGAATGGCGGATGCTCGTCCTCCTCCAGCACATAGAGAATGTGGCAGCCGTACTCTTCGATGTCGGCGAGTGCCTTGGCCTCCTCGGCGTCTTTGGCTTCCCTACTCGGCATCAATCTGGTTCTGCGGCGCAGCCTTCTGGAACGCCGGCAGCGCCATGCAGGCGGCGTTGATGCGCGCGATCACCGGATAGGAGGCCATGTCGACGCCGAAACGGGCATTGTTGGTCACCTGGGCGGCGAGGCAGATGTCGGCCAGGCCCGGCGTGTCGCCATGGCAGAACGCGCCGGTCTCGGGCGACGAAGCCAGAATCTTCTCAAGCGGCTGGAAACCTTCATTCACCCAATGCCGGAACCAGTTGACGACGTCCTCGTCGCCGGCGCCGAACAAAGTGCGCAGCGAGGTCAGCACGCGCAGATTGTTCACGGGGTGGATGTCGCAGGCGATCATCTGCGCCAGCATCCGCACCCGCGCCCGGCCCAGCGCATCCTTCGGCAGCAGCGGCGGTTCGGGCTGGACCTCGTCGAGATATTCGATGATCGCCAGCGACTGGGTCAAAAGCGTGCCGCCATCCAACACCAGCGCCGGCACCAGGCCTTGCGGGTTCACCGCGAGATAGGCGGGCTCGAGATGTTCGCCGTGGCGCAGATGATGCGGCACATAAGTGTAGTCCAGCCCCTTCATCTCCAGCGCAATCCGCACCCGGTAGGAGGTGGAGGAGCGGTAGTAGTTGTGAAGAACGAGGTCGCTCATCGCCTCGGCTGCCCGATGGCCACCGTGATCTCGCCGATGCCGTCGACGCCGCCGGTGATCCTGTCGCCTGCCTGAACCGCCCCGACGCCGGCCGGCGTGCCGGTGAAGATCAGGTCGCCGGGCAGAAGCTCGACCGCCTCGCTGCAGATCGCGACGATGTCGGCGATAGGCCAGATCAGCTCGGCAAGGTCGCCGTCCTGTTTCACCGCGCCGTTGACGGCAAGCCAGATACGGCCTTTTTCCGGATGTCCTGATTTCGCGGCTGGAACCAGCGGGCCGCAAGGCGCCGACTGGTCGAAAGCCTTCGACCAGTCCCAGGGACGGGCTGCTTTCTTCGCCTGATCCTGCAGGTCGCGGCGGGTGAGGTCGACACCGACGCCATAGCCCCAGACATGGGCGAGCGCATCGGCGCGCGGAATGCGGAAACCGGCCTCGCCGATGGCGACGACCAGCTCGATCTCGTGGTGCAGGTTCGAGGTCAGCGGCGGGTAGGGGATCTCGGCGCCGCTGTCGACCACCGCGTCGGCCGGTTTGGTGAAGAAGAAGGGTGGATCGCGCTCGTCATTGCCGAGCTCGCGCGCATGCGCGGCGTAATTGCGGCCGACGCAGAAGATGCGGCGCACGGCAAACCGCTCCGCCGCGCCCGCGACGGCAACCGAAGCAATCGTCGGCGGCGGAAGGACGAATTCTGGCATGATTTTTCTCTGTGCTGGCATGAATCGTTAGCACCTTCGGCCGATTTCGACCCGCGGGCAAGACTCGACGTCCCTGCACATCGGCCTGTCGTTTCAGTGACAATGCGCCGTACCATTGGGCGTGTACTATTTGCCAATAATCTGGCCATGATCACGGGACTATCCTGTGCCGGCTGAAACCGAACCGAAGCCTGAACCCGTGCAATGACCTCCGTCAGCGATCGCGCCCGCTTCCTGATCATCGACGACCACCCGCTGTTTCGCGAGGCGCTGCACAGCGCCGTGCAGATGGCCTATCCGGATGTCGATACGGTCGAGGCGCGCTCGATCGCGGAAGCGATCGAGCTTCTTGCCGACGCCAAGCCGTTCGACCTCGCGCTGCTCGATTTGAGCATGCCCGACGTGCATGGCTTCGAGGGGCTGTTGCAGCTGAGGACCCGTTATCCGCGGCTGCCTGTGGTGATCGTGTCGGGCTACGAGGAGCCGAAGATCATCTCGGAGGCGCTGTCCTATGGCGCCGCCGGCTTCATCCCGAAATCGGCCCGAAAGAGCGATCTTGCCGCCGCCATCCGCTCGGTGATGGATGGAGCGGTCTATGTGCCGGAAAATTACGAGGGCCAGCCGCCCGATCCCGACAGCACCGACCGCGCCGACATGGTACAGCGCCTGGCCAGGCTGACGCCGCAGCAGCTGAGGGTGCTGCAGATGTTGCGCCAGGGCATGCTCAACAAGCAGATCGCCTACGAGCTGCAGGTGGGCGAGACCACCGTCAAGGCGCATGTCTCGGAGATCCTGCGCAAGCTCAATGTCTACAGCCGCACGCAAGCGGTGATCGAGGTGTCGAAGCTCGACAACGCGGAGCTGTTTCGGGACCAGGCCGGGTTTTGAGGCGGCATTTCTAAGCCAGAAGATGCGCCAGCAGCGCGCGTAGTTGCGCAGGCTTCAGCGGCTTGCGCATCAGTTCGATGCCGGCTGCTCGCGCCGCTTTGGCGACGATCTCGGAGCCGTCGGCGGTGACGATCAGCGCGGGCACCGGGCGGCCTAGATAGTCGCGCACTTCGGCTATCGTTGAGGTGCCGAGGTCGCCGCCGTCGAGATGCTGGTCGGCGATGATGATGTCGGGCACCCAGGCGGTGTCGCCGAGCAGGTCGAGCGCATCGTCGGTCGAGGTGGCGGCGCGCACCAGGCATTGCCAGCGCTCGAGCAGCGAGGTCATGGCGGAGAGCACCTCCATGTCGTTCTCGACCAGCAGCACCCTGGTGCCGAACAGGCCGTAACCGCGCGGCCGCTCCATGTCGGCGGCGGCCATCGCCGGCTCGGCCGTGGCCATGCCGACCGGCACGTCGATATGGAAGATGGTGCCGCGCCCGACCTTCGAGGAAAAGGTGATGGGGTGGCCGAGTGCCGCCGCCATGCGGCGCACGATCGCGAGGCCGAGGCCAAGCCCGCCGGCGAGTTCCGCATTGTTAAGCGTCGAGGTGCCGCGGTGGAATTCCTCGAACACCGCCTCACGCTGGTCCTCGGGAATGCCGCAGCCGGTGTCGGCGACGTCGATGCGGATGATGTCGCCGCGATGCCTGGTGCCGACCAGCACGCCGCCCGAGCGGGTGTAGCGCAGCGCATTGGAGAGAATGTTCTGCAGGATGCGCCTGAGCAGCGTGCGGTCGGAGCGCACCACCACGTTCACCGGCCTGAATTTCAGCGACAGGCTTTTCTTTTCCGCTTCGGGCAGGAAATCCGAGCGCAGCGAGGAAAACAGCGCCTCCAGGCTGACGTCGACGACTTCCGGTTGCACCACCCCGGCGTCGAGCTTCGAGATGTCGAGCAGTGTGCGCAAGAGGTCTTCCATCGTCTCCAGCGAGCGCTCGACCTGCCGGACAAGCTTCCTGCCTTCCTCGCTGGCCTGGACCTCGGCCAGCGCCGAGACCGACAGGTGCGCCGCGTTGAGCGGCTGCAGCACGTCGTGGCTGGCGGCGGCGAGGAACCTGGTCTTGGAGAGGTTCGCCAGTTCGGCGTTCTCCTTCGCCTCGCTGAGGTCGATGTTCGACTGTTCGAGCCGGCGCAGCGTCGCGTGCAGTTCCTCGGTGCGGTTGCGCACCCGGTTTTCCAGCGAGATGGCGGTCTGGAACAGCGAGAAGGCATTGCCCTGCTGGTCCATCGAACGCTCGACGCGGCTGACGAGGGCCGCGTTGATCTTCTTCAGCCTTTCGAGGTCGTTGATGTCGCGAAGCGGCATCTCGCTACTCGGCTGCCTGGGGCTCGCCGAAGGCGATGCCGGTAAAGGTCTGGTTGAGGTGCATCGAGCGGTACTGCTCGCCGTAGGTGCCGAAGCCGATGACCTTGTTGGTCCGGTAGAGCTCCGAAATGTCCCGGTAAACCTGACGGTTGCGCGCATCGAGCCGGCGCAGAACGCAGTCGAAGCCGAGGATCATGTCGATGCCGCCGAGCTTGCGTTCGGCGTCCTGCAACGCGGCGCGCGTCGCTTCTACCATGTTCTTCGGCTGGGCGATGGACAGAACGACGCCGTCGTCAATGGCGCAGAAGAACGACAGCGAGCCGTCGACATGCATGCGCTGGATGGAGCGGCAGTAATATTCGCCGGCCACTTTCACCACGACGGGATGGGAGGCGAAGCTTAGCGGTGTCAGCGCCTGCGCCACGGTGCCGACCGAGGCCGCGTATTCCTCCGCCGCGTTGGTGGCGTTGAATTCGCGCACGATGCGATGGTCCGGGTCGGACGACGTCACCACCAGCTTCTCGTCGGTCGGAATGAAATTGTCGGTCTTGAAGACGTGGAAGGGGATCTCGGTCGCGACCAGCACGATGATGGCGCTGTCGGACGTGACCTTGCCGTTCGAAATCAGGCTGGTCGTCTCGAATTTCAGGTCGTCGCCCGCCGAGCCGCCGATCAGCGGGATGTCGTCCAATCCCCAGTGGATGGCCGAGGTCACCGCTTCCTCGGCATAGGAAAGCCCGTCGATGAAGCAGAGGGCGAACACGCTCTTCGCCCGTTCCTGGCCGGCGCGGCAGCGCAGCAGGCGCCGCAGCTCCACGACCTCGCCGGTGATCCCGTCCATGCCGGAGGAGGAGAGGTTCTCGACCATGGCGCTGACGGTCGAAAACGACGCCGACGGCAAAAGCAGGGCAAGAGCATGCCCTTCCTCCAGTCCCTGCGGCGTGATCTCGCCGGCGGTCGAGCAGCCGGCATAGGCGAGCGACGGCGCATGGACCTTCAGCGCTTGCGCGAGCGCCGCCGCGTCGACCAGGCTTTGGGAGAAGAACAGAAGCGCAAAGCCGGCGTCGACGGCCGCCGCTTCAGCCGCGATGGCGCGCGCAAAGGCATTCGGGTCGGGCTCATCCGTGGTGAGCGCCGAAAGGCCCGATGCATAGCGTGTGCTCGAACTGGCCAGCTGCCGTCTCCGCAATTTCCTCCAACGCTGTTTTGTGCGTGTCTTTTCTTATGCGTGTCAGGCACGCTTCGCGTCGAAGGCATCTTTGCCTTCAATCCCGGTTTTGGCAATGGGGCCGGTTGCTGCGCTGCACATAGCTTTCGCCATGATCGAAAGTACAATGGAACCGGCGCTGGCAGCGCTGTTTTGCCCGTTGTACGCTACCCGAATAACGCACTGCCGAAGCACAAGCGCGGCATTCGGCAATGACCAAGGTTGATACCCAGGGAGGTTGCATGTCGGACGTGTCGTTGACTGTGAACGGGAGGCGGGTCAGCGGGAACGCCGAGGACCGAACGCTTCTGGTGCATTTCCTCAGGGAACATCTCGGACTCACCGGAACGCATGTCGGTTGCGATACATCGCAATGCGGCGCCTGCGTCGTCCATGTCGACGGCCGAGCGGTGAAGTCCTGTACCATGCTGGCAGCGCAGGCCTCGGGCTCGACCATCGTCACCATCGAGGGGCTCGCCGACGGGGCCGAGCTGCATCCGGTGCAGGCCGCGTTCAAGGAGCATCATGGGCTGCAATGCGGCTTCTGCACGCCGGGCATGATCATGGCGGCGACCGACATGATCGCGCGCCATCCCGAGGGCCTCGACGAGGCGACGGTGCGCGCCGAGCTCGAAGGCAATATCTGCCGCTGCACGGGCTACCACAACATCGTCAAGGCGATCCTCGCCGCATCGGAGGCGATGGCGAAGGGCGCCAAGGGCAGGGCGAAGCAGGCAGCTTAGGGAGTAGGCAGTAGGCAATAGGGAATAAGGCAAACGGCGATACGACCGCGAGCCCCTCACTACTGCCTAACCCCCTACTGCCTATTCCCTTAATTCCGGAGGAATTTCCGCAAATGGGTATCGAAGGCGTCGGCGCCCGCGTGGCGCGCAAGGAAGACAAGAGGTTCATCACCGGAGGCGGCCGCTATGTCGACGACATGGTGGTCCCCGGCATGAAACATGCCGTGTTCGTGCGCAGTCCGCACGCGCATGCGCAGATCAAGAAGATCGATGTGAAAAAGGCGCAAGCGATGCCCGGCGTCGTCGGCGTGCTCACCGGCAAGGAGCTCAAGGCCGACGGCATCGGCAATCTGATCTGCGGTTGGATGATCCACTCCAAGGACGGAACGCCGATGAAGATGGGCGCGTGGTCGCCTCTGGCCGTCGACAAGGTGCGCTATGTCGGCGACGCGGTCGTCATCGTGATCGCCGACACCAAGGGCCAGGCGCGCGACGCGGCGGAAGCGGTCGAGATCACCTACAAGGAATTGAAGGCCATCGTCGACGCCACCAAGGCCATCCAACCCGGAGCGCCGCAGGTCCATGCCGAGGCAGAGAACAACCTGATCTTCGACTGGGAGCTCGGCGACGCAAAGGCCACCGACGCGGCGATCAGGTCGGCGGCCCATGTCACGCGCATGAAGATCGTCAACAACCGGCTGGTGCCGAATGCGATGGAGCCGCGCGCGGCTCTCGGGCACTACGACAAGGCGGAGGACCACTATACCTGCTGGACGACGTCGCAGAACCCGCATGTCGCGCGGCTGGTGATGAGCGCCTTCTACAATGTCGCGCCGGAAAACAAGCTGCGCGTGATAGCGCCCGATGTCGGCGGCGGCTTCGGCTCCAAGATCTACATCTATCCGGAAGAGATCGTCTGCCTGTGGGCATCGAAGAAGACCGGCGTTCCCGTCAAATGGGTCGCCGACCGCACCGAAAGCTTCCTGTCGGACGCGCATGGCCGCGACCATGTCTCGACGGTGGAGATGGCCTTCGACAAGGACAACCGCATCACCGGTCTGAAGGTCGACACAATAGCCAATCTCGGCGCCTACATGTCGCTGTTCTCGTCCTGCGTGCCGACCTATCTCTATGCCACGCTGCTGTCGGGCCAGTACAACATCCCGGCGATCCACGCCAATGTGCGCACCGTCTATACCAACACCGCGCCCGTCGATGCCTATCGCGGGGCAGGGCGGCCGGAGGCCACCTACGTGCTCGAGCGGATGATGGAAACCGCGGCGCGCGAGCTTGGCGTGCCGCCGGCGGAACTCAGACGCCGCAACTTCATCACGTCCTTCCCGCACCAGACTCCGGTGATCATGGCCTATGACGCTGGCGATTATAACGCTTCGCTCGATGCGGCGATGAAAGCCGCCGACTATGCCGGCTTCACCAAGCGCCGCGCCGACGCCACTAGGCAGGGCAAGCTGCGCGGCATCGGCATGAGCTGCTACATTGAGGCCTGCGGCCTGGCGCCGTCGTCGGCGGTCGGCTCGCTCGGCGCCGGTGTCGGCCTCTGGGAATCGGCGGAGGTGCGCGTCAATGCCGTTGGCACGATCGAGGTGCTGACCGGATCGCACAGCCATGGCCAGGGCCATGAGACGACCTTCGCGCAACTGGTCACCCAGCGCTTCGGCGTGCCGATCGACTCGGTCTCGATCGTGCATGGCGACACCGACAAGGTGCAGATGGGCATGGGCACCTACGGCTCGCGTTCCGGCGCCGTTGGCATGTCGGCTATCGTCAAGGCCCTCGACAAGGTCGAGGCCAAGGCCAAGAAGATCGCCGCGCACCTGCTCGAAGCGGACGAGGGCGACATCGTCATCGAGAATGGCGAGGTCAAGGTCGCGGGCACCGACAAGAGCCTGCCTTGGTTCCAGGTGGCGCTTGCCTCCTACACCGCCCACAACCTGCCGGCCGGCATGGAGCCCGGGTTGAAGGAGACGGCCTTCTACGATCCGTCCAACTTCACCTTCCCGGCCGGCTGCTACATCTGCGAGGTCGAGATCGACCCCGAAACCGGCACGACAGAGATCGTCCAGTTCGTCGCGGCCGACGATTTCGGCAACATCATCAATCCGATGATCGTCGAGGGGCAGGTGCATGGCGGCATCGCCCAGGGCGTGGGCCAGGCGTTGCTGGAAGGCGCGCATTACGACTCAAGCGGCCAGCTTCTGACGGCAAGCTACATGGATTACACCATGCCGCGCGCGGGCGACCTGCCGTCCTTCAAGGTCTCGACCTCGAATACGCCATGCCCTGGCAATCCGCTCGGCGTCAAGGGCTGCGGCGAGGCCGGCGCCATCGGTTCGCCGCCGGCGGTCATCAACGCCATCACCGATGCGCTCGGCGTCGTCGACATCGCCATGCCGGCGTCGCCCGCGACGGTGTGGGCAACCATCCGCGCGACGAAGTACTGAGGAGGAACGAGCATGTATTCCGTCAACTACCATCGCGCTTCCTCCGTCGCCGACGCCGCCAGGCAACTCAAGAATGGCGACGCCAAGCTGCTCTCCGGCGGCATGACACTGATCCCCGCCATGAAGACGCGGCTCGCGGCGCCCTCGGACCTCGTCGACGTCTCGCGGCTGAAGGACCTGCAAGGCGTCAAGGTGTCCGGCAAGACGGTCACCATCGGCGCCGCGACGACGCATTACGACGTCTCCACCGACGACAAGCTGAAGAAGGCCTGCCCGGCGCTTGCGCATATGGCATCCCTGATCGGCGATCCGGCGGTACGCTATAAAGGCACGATCGGCGGCTCGATCGCCAACAACGATCCGGCCGCCGACTATCCGGCCGCGCTGCTGGCCCTGGACGCGACGATCGTCACCAACAAGCGCGAGATCGCGGCGGACAAATTCTTCAAGGGCCTGTTCGAGACAGCGCTGAAGGAAGGCGAGATCGTCACCGCGGTAAGCTTTACCGCTCCGGCCAAGGCGGCCTACCAGAAATTCCGCAACCCGGCTTCGCGCTACGCCATCGTCGGTGTGTTCGTGACCAAGGGCAAGGACGGCGTGAGGGCGGCGGTGACCGGCGCCGGCGAGGACGGCGTTTTCCGCTCCAAGGAAATCGAGGCGGCGCTGGCGAAGAATTTCGACGTCGCGGCGCTCGGCGGCCTCAAAGTGTCGGCAAAGGGGCTGATGAGCGATATCCATGCCTCCGCCGACTATCGCGCCAATCTGATCGCGGTGATGGCCAAGCGTGCCGTGGCCGCCGCCAACGCCTGAACGCTCTCAGCCTGGGTGAAGGAAAGGGGCCTTCGCGGCCCCTTTTTCTTTTGTACTCGCAACGACTTGGCGTGAATTACCTGAGTATTCGCGGTTTCGCACTTGCACAATAATATCCCGCACTGCAAAATGACTCCGGCGGGAATACCAGACGGTCCGAGACGCGGGCAACGCTTCGCATCCGGACCTCGAGTTGCGAAGGCACGGTATGACCGACATCTCCGCAGCGTCCGTTGTCCTGCCGCGGGCCGCAATCGAGAGGGAAGCCAGGACAAGACTGGCCTATCTCGACGGCTGGCGAGGCCTGTCGATCGCGATGGTGCTGATCGGCCATTTCTTTCCGGTCCCGGGACTCAATCTCGGTGTGCTCGGCGTCGAGTTCTTCTTCGTGCTGAGCGGCCGGCTGATGGGCGAAATCCTGTTCATCGAGCGCTTTCCGCTGAAGAAATTCTTCAAGCGCCGCTTCTCGCGCATCTATCCCGCGCTGCTGGTGTTCGTGATTGCCGCCATGATCGGCCTGACCGGAACCTTCATCGCCTTCAAGTGGAAGGCGGCGCTGACGGCGCTGACCTTCACCTACAATTACGCCGGCATCCTGATCACCCGCGCCGGCGCGCTCGACCACATCTGGTCGCTCTGCGTCGAGGAGCATTCCTATATCCTGCTCGCGCTGATCAGCGTGGTGGTAACCGGAAGAACGAACGTCGTGCGGCTGCTGGTCGTGCTGGCGCTGCTGGCAATGGCCAACGGCGCCATTTCGTACGGGGTTCTCGGCATGGGCTACGAGACCACCTACTGGCGGACCGACGTGCATATCGCCTCGATCCTGCTGTCCGCCGCGATCTGCCTGCTCAAGGCCGACGGGCGCCTGCCGGCTTTCCTGCAAAGCCAGCATGTGGCGCTGGCGGCGGCGGTTGGCTGCCTGTTGCTGTTCCTCGATCCGGTGCCGACCACGATCCACTATCTTGTCGGCGTGCCGCTGCTGGCGCTCGCCGTCAACACGCTCGACTTCGCGGGCGGCTACCTGACGGGGCCGCTGTCGTCGCGGCCGATGGTGATGCTCGGCCTGTGGTCCTATTCGCTCTATCTCTGGCAGCAGCCTTTCTACAAATTCGTCGATGAACACGGTCGCGCGCCGATACCGATGCTGGCGGCTGTATTCGCCTGCGCGCTGGCCAGCTACTATATCGTCGAAAAACCCGCACGCGGCTGGCTCAACCGCAACTGGTGAGATCAGGTTCCTGCGGCGTGCCTTCGGGATGTCCCAGCTTTCGTCGAAGCGGAAGACATTGCTCGCCATGATGTCGCCCCCAGCCAGCGGAGCCGATATATTAGCTGCGGCCTGTTTTCCTGGCCAGCAGCGTTCAGGCGGCGATGGGCTTCGCCCAATAGCGCACCGATTTCTTGCCGCCGTGGATCACTGCGTCGCCGACCTCGGCGAAGCCGAGCGCTGCGTGGAAGGCGTCGGAGGCCGGGTTGGGTGGATCGGCATTGACCTCGCAGGTGACGATGGTGTGGCCGGCGAGGCGAGCCTGCTCGAACAGGTCCTCATAAAGCCGGCGGGCATGGCCGCGGCCGCGGGCGTCCGCGGCCACGACGACGCGATCGACATAGACGAAGCGCGGATAGCGCTCGCGAAACCAGAGGAAGTTCGGACTGTCGTAGTTTGCATCCTGGTCGAAGCACATGATGAAGGCTTCCAGCGCGCCGATGCGGCGGGTGTAGAATGCTTCGCTGAGCAGGAATGAGAGCCGTTCCGGCTCGAGCCAGGACAACTCCGCCGCATGCTCGTTGTTGAGGGCGAGGATGGCGGCCTCATCGGCGGGCGAGACCTGTTCGATCGGCAACAATTCCTTGCTCATCGTCTTCGCCATCAGGCTCTCGCGGCCGCGATCGTCGCCGCCACCTTGGCTTGGTCGGTCACCGTGTTGCGGTATTCGCGATCGAGGTCGGCGCCGCCCATGCCGACATTCGGGTTGCGGTAGCGCATGGCGCTCGGCACGTCCGCCAGTGCTGCGAAATGCATCTCGGTCAGTCCGGTCCGCCTGCGCACCTCGCCGATCGTGTCGGGCGCGAGGGCGCCGCAACCGAGGATGATGATGCGCGCGCCCGCCTGGCGAACGAGCTCCGCCAGAAGCTCGACACCTTCGACCGCCGTATCGCGCTGGCCGCTGGTCAGCACGCGACCGACCTTGCAGCGGATCAAGGCTTCGAGCGCCTCGACCGGAT
The DNA here is from genome assembly GCF_006439555.1 of Mesorhizobium sp. B3-1-6. NCBI lineage: Bacteria > Pseudomonadati > Pseudomonadota > Alphaproteobacteria > Hyphomicrobiales > Phyllobacteriaceae > Mesorhizobium > Mesorhizobium sp. B3-1-6. Next base: position 41,951 of record NZ_VFTM01000044.1, read on the forward strand.
CGCGCGTCATGTCGAAGGCGCGATGGCAGGTGACGTTGAGCGGGCCGGCAGCCTCAACCAGCGCGCTCATGCGCGCTTCGTCGATGGCGCCGTCGGCGGTGAGGCAGCCGACGACGACGCCGGCCACGCCGAGCTCGCGCAGCGCTTCGACATCGGCGAGCATCGAGCGGTATTCGGCCTCGCTGTAGAGGAAATCGCCGCCGCGCGGACGCACGATGACATGAAAGGGAATGGTCGCGCTTTGGAGCGCGGCGCGCACCGTGCCCATGCTCGGCGTGATGCCGCCTTCGGTGAGGCTGGCGCAGAGCTCGACCCGGTCGGCGCCGGCGGCCTGGGCGGCAAGCAGCCCGTCAATGCCTTCGACGCAGATTTCGATCAGGGGTTTTTGCGTGTCCGCCACCGGTTTCCATCCATGCTTTCGACGAGATGCGCAGCCCTAGCATCGGGCGGGCCACCGCGAAAGCCGCAACGATCGGTCCAGCCATGGAGGTGCTTGACAATACATAACTGCAGGGTTATGGATAACTCATAACTGAAAAGTTATTGATTGGTGCGAGCCCTGTTGGCCAAGGAGATCGACGATGGAAGCAAGATTGAAGAACCCGGTGATGCTCATTCCCGGCGCACTGCAGGCGCTTCTGGCGCTCGACAAATCGACCGAAGCCGGCGACGTGCCTTATGTGACGCGCAAGCTCGTTCATCTGCGCGCCAGTCAGATCAACGCCTGCGCCGTTTGCGTCGACATGCATGCGCGTGAGCTGAAGAAGGCCGGCGAGAAGGACGAGCGGATTTTCGCCGTGTCGGCATGGCGGGAGACGCCGTACTTCAACGAAGCCGAACGCGCGGCGCTTGCGCTGACGGAAGCCGCGACGCGCCTGGCCGATCGTTCCGACGCGGTGCCGGACGAGGTTTGGGACGAGGCCGCGCGCCATTATGACGACAAGGCGCTCGCCGCCCTGGTGATCCAGATCGCGCTGATCAATGCGTTCAACCGGCTGAACGCCACCACGCGGCAACCGGTAGGCGCCTGGGGGTGAGGCGAGAGGAGGGTGCCCGCTTCGGAGCCGGCACTTCGCCGGCTACTGTTTCAGGATCGTGTTCTTGGCGCCTTGCTCGACCTGGTCGATCACCAGAAGCTTCACCGGATCGGCACCGATATTGGTGGCCTGGTGCCATTGCCCGATCATCTCGACGATGAAGTCGCCGGTCTTGTAGGTGTTGGCAGCGCCGGTCTCGACATTGGTCACCTTGAGCGTGCCTTGCTCGACATAGGCGTAGCGCGGGAAGGGGTGCTTGTGCACAGGCAAGGTCGCCCCCGGCGCGATCTGGTAGGACGAGACCTGAACCTCGACATTCTTCTGCGGCAGCGTGATCGGCTGGCCCGACGCGGTCGTGGTCTTCGAAGCCAACGTCGTTACCACGACCGGCGTATTACTGCTGTCCAACGCGTTGGCCGCGGTCGCATGGACGGTGGCTATCGCCAGCAGTGCCGATATTGTGATGTTGCGCATGATCCCCTCCAAAGTTGCCGCACCATCGCCCGACGAAAATTGACGCGCAAGCATCCTTTTGCATGCGCCGAATTTTCGGGCGTTGCGGTCTAAGCTGCTCTGGAAGACGTGAAAGGCCCCGGACATGCCGGGGCTCAGCACTGTAATCATCGCCTCAGCCGCTCGGCCGGCTGATTCGCTGTGCGATGGAAATCAGGGACGTGCCGGGAAGGTGATCCGGCGGATCAGCTCGGTGCCTTGCCGCCGTTCTTCTTGCAGTCCGAGCGGAACTTCTCGCGATCCTTGCCGTGGAGGCCTTTTTGATCCGCGAGCGTCGAGCATTGCTTCGAGATCGCGGTTTTTTCGGGCGTCATGGCGGTTTTCGGCTTCTTCGTGGTTGGCGCCATGGTCGTTGTCGTGGTGGCGGCGGGCGTGGTTGTCGTTGTCGACATCGCCGCCATGGCTCCGGTGGTGACAAATCCCGCGAGAGCGAAAGAGGCAAGAAGACGTGCTGCGGCTTTCATTGCGATCTCCATTGTTTCGAGTTCCCCCAAGCGGGGGGCTAGCATCGGACTGAGGCTCCACCGTGCCGAGCCGCAGCGCGGGGTGGACACTTTGTCGTTACCGGGAGTGGCGCTTGATGAGCACGCCATCACGTTGCGGTGAAACACTCCAAGCGGCTCTGTCACGCAGCGGGGCTGTCCTGCTGTTTGCCAGGCCCGGGCTTCGGCGCCCGGAGCAGCAAGGTGAACGGCACGAGCAGCGCCGTCGCTATTGCGCAATAGAAGAAGACGTCGACATAGGCGAGCAGTGAAGCCTGGCGACCGATTTCCTGTCCGATCCAGCCGACGGCCTGTTGCCTGGCCTCGATCAGCGGCGAGCCCTCGGCGACGAAATGGTCCATCACCTGGCGGAGAGTCTGCTGATAGGCCTCGCTCGACTGCGCCGTGTGGCCGACCAGCACCGACTGATGCAACTGGGCGTTCTGGGCGATGACAGTGTTGGACAGCGACACGCCGATGCTGCCGCCGATGTTGCGGGCGACATTGATCAGCGAGGATGCCTGATCGGTCTTTTGCGGTGGCAGGCCGACATAGGCGGCGGTGGAGATCGGGATGAACAGGAACGGCAGGCCGATCATCATGTAGATGCGCGCATAGGCGAAGAAACCGAAGCTGGCGTCGGGCGTCAGCGAGGTCATGTGCCAAAGCGCGACCGCGATCACCGACATGCCCATCATGATGAGATAGCGCGGCTGAACGACACCGGCCGCAAGGCCCGAAATCGGCATCAGCATCAGCATGGCGATGCCGCCCGGCATCATCGACAGACCGGAAAGGGTGGCGGTGTAGTCGAAGG